>DASWYG010000079.1:0-9058 GCA_036405075.1 Bacteroidia bacterium
GAGAGCAGATGCGATCACTCCTTCTCCTGTCAAAATCTTCACACTCGATTTCACACTTACACTAAGGATTTTGTTTGTCTCATATAAACGTTATAAAATTAGTTATTTTTGGTAACATCTTAATCTGTACTTTTTTTGGGAGGTTTACAATTTAAATATTAATCCAATTTGGTTCAGGCAGTATCAATTAATAGGCAATGACAGCATTGACAATGGAATTGTTCCTGTGGCATTAACACATAAAAGTGGGTATGGATACATTTTATCTGGAGAATACTGGACCTATGATAGTCAATTTCGACAATCTCAACCAAATGCAGTATTGTTGAAATTAGATGAGTTAGGTTGCCTTAATGCCGGATGTGATGCCGATGAACCATCAGAAAGCCTGATAGTTAAGATATACCCTAATCCAGTAAATGAACAAGTTGTAATTGAAATACCAGATAATTCCTTGACATGGACAGTAAAAATGCTTGATTGTTTAGGCCGTGACCTTGGTATTAGTGAATTGGTAAATAATGATGTAACTTTGAATCTAGCAAATTATTCTGAAGGCCTTTATTTCATACAAATCTATAATTCAAGTCTCAATGAATACAAAACTTATAAAATTATTGTTAAACATTAGTGTTTTCTTTTTTGTTGTTAAAGGCAATGCACAATATCGAATGACCAACAGAGAGATATATTCCTTTGAAGTTGGCGACGTTATTCATTTTTCGCATTTTTCAACTTTCTCAAATGTGACCCAATTTGTTAAAAGAGAATTTATTGATAAGCAACTTTCCTCAGATCAAGATTCTTTAACCTTTATCGTCTTAGATTCTATCTATACATTAATCAGTATTCCAAATTTTAAATTAAATGTAAAAACTGATACTATTTATTATTCGGATTTAGACTCTTTCCCTTCTCCGCTTGTTTCAGATACAAGTCTTCTTGATGATTGTGGAACTTTGCTTAATAGCGCCAACTATAAGATTAAAAGTAATAAAGGGTATAATGAAATTTATAGAGATTATTATTATGAAGGATTGGGAAGGTATTTTCGTTATGAAATTGACAGTGATCAAACCCGTTCTGAAAAGACAAGTTTAGAATATTACAAAACGACAGCGAGAGAATGTGGTAGAAGGGTGGGGAATTTAGGTGTACATAATGTTAGAAGTTGGAGAAAATTAACTTTCTACCCGAATCCTGCTAATAGTAAGATCACAATTGAGGATATTGACAAGAGTTCGTATGAAATTTATAACGCAGCAGGCGAAGTTGTTCAAAAAGGTGAAGTTGAAAGTGAAATTTCGATCTTTGATCTAGAGTCTGGATATTATTTCATTAAGATAATTTCGAGCAATATGATTTACACTGGACAGTTGTTTAAATTGTAGTTTAGAAAACAATAGACTTTAAAGAGGATGTAAAGATCGAATGCAACTCTAGTACAAAAGAATTGAAATATTATTTAGATATTAGTTTTTCGGGCCTAGAACCAATATTCAACATCAACAACAAAAAAAGGGCTCCTAAGAGCCCTTTTTTAATTTTATTGATCGATTTTGCTTATCGGATGATGGAGAGTTTTTCTGAAATTTCTATTTCACCAACTGTTACAACAATGGTGTAAATGCCACTGGTTAAATCTTTTGTGTTGATGACCACATTCTGATTGCCTGCTTCATATTGTTGATTTGGAATGTTTAGTACCACATTGCCCATTATGTCCAGTACTTTGATACTAACCTGACTTGCGGCATTCACTTTAAAGTCGATTTTGGTGATGTTGCTTGTAGGGTTTGGATAGATGAACAGTTTGCTGTCACTTTCTCTTTTTAACTTGGTTTGCATTTCGTTGCTCGCCGGATTGATATAGCCTTTGCTTGAATCGTTTTTCTTCATGCTTCCTGAAGTTCCTGTTCCATCCGGATCACCAGGGCCATGTGTTACATCCGGCAATCTCTCAGGTACACATATTCTGATGCATCTGGTGCAAGTTGTGCCATCGGCCATTTTTTCGGTTACACAAACAACATAAGAACCTGGTGCATACAAATGTTGTAATGCCAATAGATGTGGAGGAGGTAATGTTGTGGTTGATCCATCTCCCCAATCAATGATGTAAGTGGATGAAGGATTTAAAGATGTGATGTTTATGCTGCCAATGTAATTGTTGATTGCAGCCGGGTCAGAATTGATGACAAAGTTAAATTCAAAATTAGCATTGCAAGGAGTAGGACAATCTAGAACACAAACATTGTCGACTCTAATGTCTTATGTTTGCATGGTAGAGCCTGCGACATCAACAGCAAAACCAATAGAGGTGTTGTTTAACATCACATTGTTAAAATCGGTCAATGTCATGCCTGCGTCCATTATCCATGTGCCATCAGCATTGAAAGGTAAACCGGTTGTTGCCAATTCTAAATTAGCGCACAAATGGACCCAAGTACTGCCTTCAGTAATAGCAGTATTGCTTTGAAATGCGATCCATTGTGTACCTAAGGTTAAATATATGGTCGGGAAAATAGCAGGAGAAGATCCTGCAATGCCATCATCGGTGACATTGTAATCAAAGCACAAACATTTGTGTAAATGATTGGTGCCAATGCTGTTGAAGTCAACGCTGTTGCCATACCATGATGGTCCGGCATTATCGGTTAATGTTGCACAAAAAGAACCATCTAAAGGATTGACATTTGTGTAATTTTCTGTGCAGAAACTGCCTACCCAATTGCCTGCGGGAGGAGTATCATCAAAATCGTCACATGGTGCTTGGCAGTTTACTACGCATACATTGTCTATACCAAGAGATTCTTGAGTGGTATAGCCTTGTGTTTGACCAGCGGCAGCCAAAGACATGAAATAAACACTGGTATTGGTCAGCATCACATTGTCAAAAACCGCATTTGTCATTGGGCCTACAGAGTACCAGGCACCATCGGCATTTGATGGCAAAGGTGAGGTAGGTGAAGCAGTCAATTGTATTGGAGCCCTCAAACTTACCCATCCTGAACCTGAGTTTTCAAGAATTGAAGTGTTAGACTCCCAATAAATTGTATTTGAACCATCGGTTAGATAAATTCTTGGGAAAATTGGTGTTGAACCCGGCACACCATCAACAAATACATTGTAATCAAATCGTATGCAATGATTCAAATACAATGTACCCAAATTGTTGAAATCGATAGAATTGGTTAAGAACGCATTTGGTGGAACCGTTGTGTTGCCAAAATTTAAATACTGAGTGCCATCAATTGGGTTGGGCGTTGAAAAGAAACTCCAGCCACTTGTTAAGTTCCAGTTCCCAATGGTTGCATTAAAATCAGAACAAGGCTGGGCTTTTAGAATGAGATTAAATGATAAGAGATAGAGGAGAAGATAGATCGTTTTTTTCATGTTTCATCTGATGGTTTTATAAATCAAAAACGCATCAAAAACTTTAGTTTAATTTTTGCCTACTCTAACGCGTTTTCGGCTTCCCGCTTATGTTAAACAAATTTGGGAATATGAATAAGCCAATCAACGACGTAATGTGAATAAAGGGTATTTTTCTGTGAAATTGAGGCAATTTAATGAGTATCTAAACTCCATTAAAGTCCCAAAATTTTAAAAAGCTCTTCTTTTCTGGATTGTGATATTTCAATTTTGCTTCCATCAGTAAGTGTTAAAAGCGCATATTTGCCTTTCTCCAGTTGCTTTATAAAATCAGTATTGACCAAATGACTTTGGTGCACCCTTATGAATTTGAAGTTTGGGAGCTTTTCTTCATAAAATTTTAAAGGCTTACTCGCTATGATTTTCCTTTTATCCGATAGGTGAAACTCAGTGTAATTGTTGTCAGATTTAAGTCTTATGATGTTTTCTATACTTATCAATTCGTAAGTGTTACCAACTAAAAGTACGATCTTGTTAAGCGACAATTGGTTTTGTGAAGCCATTGCAGCAGGATGAGGCTGATTAGGGATGTTTGCAATTAATGTATTCAATTGCTGTTGTATCAGATTTTTTGTGCTTGTGGTGGCTTTTTGAACTGCTTCAATGAATTCGTCATCATCTATAGGTTTTAGCAGATAATCCAAAGCGTGATTTTTAATGGCTTCAATTGCAAATTGGTTATAGGCTGTGATGTATATGATGTCAAAATTTACGTTTACGACATGCCGCAACAGATCAAAACCTGAAGATCCATTTAATTGAATGTCTAAAAAAAGTAAATCAATGGTATTGTGATTTAAAAAATCTATACCATCTTGAATGGTAGCAGCTTCTCCTACAATTTGAATTTTAGGAAAATTTGAGTTTAAAAGTAATTTAATGATTTCTCTGCTGTCTGTTTCGTCGTCAACGATAAATGCTTTCATTTGGTTGTTTAGTATTATATGGAAGAATAATGGTGGCTAAAGTGCCACTCTCATTTTGATCTAATGTGTTTTTATTGATGATTTTAATTTGAATGTCCATGTTGTAGATGCTGTTGTATATCTTGGCTCTTTTTTTACTCAAACCCAAACCGGATGGCAGGTTTTTTTTATTCAATATGCGGGTATCTATACCACATCCTGAATCCTCTACTTTGCATTCAATTTTATTGTCTTTCAGTTCAAATTGAATTTTGATGGTTGATGTGTCACTGCCATTTTTGGATAGCCCATGTTTTACTGCATTTTCAACAAATGGTTGTATCAATAAACATGGAATTAAAGTGCTTTCTTTGTCTGAAATGTTTGAAATGATTTGATATTCCAGTTTCTCTTTGAACCTTAATTTTTCCATTTGCAGGTATTTGTCAAGGTAGATTATTTCTTTGGTCAATGAAATGAAATCAGTTTTAGAGTAATCCAATGTTTCTCTTACCAACTTTGAGAATGTAGACAGTTGTTTTTCTGCGCCTTTGTTGTCATCTTTAACAATAGAGAGCTTGATTGAATTTAAGCAATTGTAAATAAAATGGGGATTGACCTGAGCTTTAATTGCCTCTAATTCTAGCAAGGCGTGTTCTTTTTCTAAATTGTTTTTGTCTCTTTCTCTATTAATTATTTTGCGATGTCTAACTGTGAAAATCCATAGTATGATCGATGCGATCACAAGCATTGCTATAATTCTAAACCACAGGGTTTGCCAATAGGCAGGAACTACTTCAAATTTTATAGAGATGACATCATTGTCGGTATTGTATTGATTCTGCAATTTCAATTCAAAAACATAATTCCCTGGATTTAAATCAGAGAATTTAATGCTATTGCCATTTACAAGATTCCATTTTGAAGAAACGCCAATTAATCTGTATGAAAACCCTTTTCTGTTTTCCAGTGCGTAATCAATGACATCAAACCCTATTTCAATGTTGTTTTCAAAATGTTTAAACTTTAAGTTTTCAAAAAAATTATAAGTGTGATTTTCTGAGTTGATGTACTTAAAATACAATTTGGTGTTTTGTTTTTTTGATAAAATACTGTTCAATGAAAATGTTTGTATGGCATTGTTATAAGTAATTAAAAGTTGTGTGTCGTTTTTATCAAAAGCAATATTGTTTATTTTGTTGTCAATCAATCCGCTTTTATTGGTAAACGATTTGATGTGTTGAATCGTTAAGGGATGTTGTTTGTAGTGCACCACGTTTAATCCATTTCTTGAACCTATTAAAATGATGCCCGGTCGAGGTGAAAACAGGCAGTTTGGCGCACCTAACAGATCAATGTTTTCTTTTAATAATAAATATTCATCTTTGTCTTTAATAAGAACCCCGAAATTTCTTGAAAGGAAAAACAAAATGGAATCACTGGATTGAATAATGGATAAAATGTTTTTCAATGTAGAATAAGGCCCCAAATAAAATGGTTCTCTTTTTTTGTTTTTAAATAGAAATGCGCCATTATCTGTTCCTAATAATATGTTATTTTGATGCCACGCCATTCCATATATTCTATTGGCAAGTACCGTTGAATCTAAATTTTCAGCTTTGGGCCATATCTTTAGCAACCCACTACCGGTTCCTATAAGCATTTCTTCAGAATCAGGGTCGATTAACAATGATTTGAACCAACTGTTATGATTCTTAAAGAATCTTTTATCGTTTTTAAAAAGGGTATTGCTTGTCAGATAATATTCATCGCCTTTAAAAATTTGAAAATCATAAGACAATGTATTGAAATTCTGTTCTACACTGAATTTGTTATTCTTGCAATTTACTACTTTTCCATAGCGGGTCAGTACTTTGTAACTGTTTTTAGAAGGCAATGCTTTCAGAAAAAAATCGCCTTTCAGTGAACTGTCAACATTTGATGTTCCCAATAAATAAGGATAAAAATAGACACCATCCAGTTGGGTGCAAACCCAAAGGTTTTTATTCTCGTCTATAGCCATACTGACACATGGGATGTTAGACAACGGTTCTTGTTCTTGTTTAAACAAGGTGTCATTTATTCTGTTGTATCTGAATAAGCCTTTTGGTCCGGCAAGATACAATGTGCTTTCATGGAAATACAATTCACCGTCAACAGGCCGATCTGGTAGTAAGCTTACATGATATAAATGTTCCTTTTTGTAGAACAAGGCTTGCTTCTTTTGTGTGTTTTTAAAATAGTAACCAATATCAGGTGTGTTTTTTTGCCGTTGTTTAATGAAATTTAAATCTATCTCGGCGTTGCCAATGCTCGTAATGAATTTGAGCCTATTGTCTTGAATCATATAAAACATGATTTCAGCATTTGCTGTATCTAGTATGTTTTCAAAATATTTATACTTGATTTTTGAATCCTCATCATAAGCCAGTAAAATACTTTTTTCATATTTGAAAATAACAATACTTTCAATTGTGCCAATCAAAATACTGCCTAAATTAGACTTTGCCTTAGACTTAATGATTTTGTTGTATTCGGATGCGTGCCAACTTCCATTCTCAAAATAATTGATGTCATCTCCAATTGTATTGACCCATAACCTGTTTTTTGAATCTACTTTAAAATAGAGGAAGGAATTAGCGGCACTTTCAATTGCTTTAAAGTGTTCAAATTCATGTCCATTAAATCTAAACGCACCTGTTTCAGATGCAAACCAAACAAACCTACTTTTATCTATTATGCAGGAATAGATGCTCTCGGAACTTAAACCATTGTCTTGAGTATAATGAATGGGCAATCCATATTGAGCATGCGCAGCAAAAGGGCTGCAAATAGCCAAGAGGAAAAGGGAGATATTCAGTATTTTCTTAAGTTTTTTCAAATAGTTTAGTTTTAATCAGCAATATCGCAATAAACAATTAAAAAGAAAAGGAAATTTTATTTCCATCTGTTTTTTAAATATGAGATCTCCTTCGCTAAGGCTACGGAGATTGAAAATGAGAGCGAAGAATGAGAATGAGAGCGGATGCACAAAGTGTTTTTAGTAAGGGCCTGCCCCGTATCGTGTTTAGAGTGCAACGAAAACTCTGCTACTGGGAATGAGATCTCCTACGCTAAAGCTACGGAGATTGAAAATGAGAGCGAAGAATGAGAATGAGAACGAGAGCGGATGCCACAAAGTGTTTTTAGTAAGGGCCTGCCCCGCAGCGTGTTTAGAGTGCAACGAAAAACTCTGCTACGGGGAATGGGAACGAGAATGAGAGCGATCTCCTTCGCTAAGGCTACGGAGATTGAAAATGAGAGCGAGAATGAGAATGAGAGCGAAAACGAGTCCCGAATGTTCGGGAGAGAACGAGTATGACGAAAGATCTTTTATCTTTTCACTTTCCACTTTCAACTTTCCACTTTCATCTTCCCCCTTATTTCCTCTCCATTTCAACTCTCATGCTGTTGAGCATGCCAATGATGCTGTCGAGGTTGAGTTCTTCTGTGCGTTTGTCGGAAATGTTAAGGGTGCACACGAATTCCCAAACTTCTAATACATCAGATGTCTTGATGCTATAAGGAGAATAGTGGCGGTTGTCGGAATGTAGTTCAAGCTCATTGCCTTTATTGAAGACGCGTTTGTATACAATGCCATCTTCTTTTGTCAGTAATATGTATGTGTTTCCGTTTTTTATGTCTTTTAAGGATTCAACATATTTGGCTACAACAAAACAGCCATCTTGCAGAGGAGGCATAGAGTCGCCCTTGATGGGGAAAGCCCTGTGTTTGCCGGTGATGCGGAATGGCAAATTCATCAAAGGTAGTTTTTCAAAATATTCAGGATCGGCATAGCCGTTTAGGTATCCTGCAGATGCTTTCATGGTAATGACTTCAATTTTGTCGTTGTTGTCTTTGTCGATGACAATTGGAAACAACAATCGGTTTTCACCCACTTTCATCATCGATTCCAAGTTGAATTTTCTCAAATCACATTTCACCAAAGCATCAATCGCAATGTGAAAAACTTTAGACATTTTTATAAGGGTTTCTATGGGCGGATCGCATCTTTCTTCCTCATAAGACCCAATCCTTGCTCGGGTAATATCGAGTTTGTCTGCCAAAATTTCCTGAGACCAGCCCTTTAACTGTCTGAGATGTCGGATGTTTTTAGAAATTTTACTCATGCTAAAATATTTAGCACAAACGTACTAAATATAATAGTAATTTGCAAACGGTTTTTTTGTAATGGCATTCTTCCTCTGAATTAGGATAGGAGGAAGGATGCCTTATATTTGAGGATACAGGAAATAGGATACAGGATATAGGGGGAGTTCATGATAATCCTTTGTTGTTAAAATGTGGCAGCGTTAATTCCCTAATTCCTTTTTTGAGTATACAGTATACAGGATATAGGGGGGAAGTTCATGATAATCCTTTGTTGTTAAAATGTAGCAGTGTTAATTCCCTAAATCCTATCTCCTAGATCCTAACTCCTTAAAAAAATGCAAGATCGTCAAATCGTACATATCGACTTAGATACTTTCTTCGTTTCTGTTGAACGACTGAACAATCCTGCTTTGTTGGGTAAGCCTGTTATGGTGGGTGGAGCAGGTGATCGCGGTGTGGTGGCAGCCTGCAGTTATGAAGCCCGTACCTATGGCATACACTCTGCTATGCCCATGAGGATGGCACGCCAACTCTGCCCCGATGCCATCATCGTTCGTGGTGATCAT
>DASWYG010000080.1:0-14955 GCA_036405075.1 Bacteroidia bacterium
AAACATCTTTTTAATCATTTTCGTTGGCTAGGACAGTCCGCTGATGACACCTGTGTCACTGATGTGCATGTGTTCTGATGCCGGTACATCAGGCAAGCCCGGCATGCGCATCATACTGCCTAATATAGGAATGACAAAACCGGCCCCCGAAGCCACTTCAAATTCGCGAACGGTTATTCGGAAACCTTTGGGTCTTCCGATCAACTTTTCATTGTCACTGAAAGATTTTTGAGTTTTGGCCATGCAAATTGGCAATTTACCCAAACCTATTTTCTCCAGTTTTTTCATATCTGATAAGGCTTGAGAGGTATAATCTACCCCATCGGCTCCATATATTGAAGTTGCTATTTTATGGATCTTATCTTTGATCGAATCGTTCCAGTCATACAAAGGCTTGAAGGCATTTTTACCGGAATCAATGACTTCAACAACAGCCTGAGCCAATTCGGTGGTACCATTACCGCCTAGGGCCCATCCTTTGCTTAATACCGCTTGCACATTCAAGTCAGCACAAAGTTGTTTAAGACAATCCACTTCTTCATTTGAATCGGTTATAAAATGATTGATGGCCACTACAGGATTCAATCCAAAAGTGCGTGCATTTTCGATGTGTTTAGCCAAATTATCAAACCCTTTTTTAACTTTTTCAATATCTGGTGTATTCAGTTCTTCGACACTTGCCCCTCCGTGATGTCTGAGGGCTCTGATGGTTGCCACCAACACAAGTGCCTTGGGTTTCAATTTACCATAACCACATTTGATGTCCATGAATTTCTCAGCACCTAAGTCGGCACCAAAGCCCGCTTCAGTTACCACATAATCTGCTAGCGACAATCCCATTTTTGTGGCCACAATGGTATTGGTGCCTTGAGCGATATTGGCAAAAGGACCACCGTGTAAAATGGCAGGATTGCCTTCAAGTGTTTGAACCAGATTGGGTTTCATGGCATCTTTTAACAATATGGCCATTGCTTCCTGAACGTTAAGTGATCTGGCATAAACAGGTTCATTTTCGTAGGTAAAGCCCACCAGTATATTGCCTATTTTTTCCTTAAGATCCGATAGGCTTTCAGACATACAGAGTATGGCCATAATTTCAGAAGCTGCTGTAATGTTAAATCCATCCGACCTCATAACACCATTGGCCTTCCCTCCTATTCCAATGATGATTTCTCTTAGACTTCTGTCATTCATATCGATCACGCGTTTCCACAATACTGATCGAGGATCAATCTTAACCGGATGTTTAGGATTTCTGATCACATTATCGATGATGGCTGCCAGAAAATTATTGGCTTTTTCAATTGCGCTAAAATCGCCTGTAAAATGCAAATTGATGTCTTCCATTGGCACTACCTGAGAGTATCCTCCTCCGGCCGCCCCACCTTTAATACCAAATACAGGTCCCAACGAAGGCTCTCTGAGAACCACTATTGATTTCTTGCCAATTTTATTCAAGCCTTCATTCAATCCTATTGAAACTGTAGTTTTACCTTCTCCTGCAGGAGTTGGTGTTATTGCAGTCACCAAAATAAGGTTAGAAGCTTCAACTTTGCTTGATTGAATGAGACTGAGTGGTAACTTGGCTTTGTAACGACCATAATATTCGAGTAATTCTTCAGGTATGTTTAATTTCTCGGCTACTTTTACGATCGGCAACATTTTAACCGATTGAGCAATGGCTATGTCTGACATAATATTATAGGCTCAAACCTAATGAAAATTATTTGAATTGATGTGAATGCAATCCCTGTTTAGAGGTGATTTGTATCAACAAATTGTTCTAATGAAAAGACAGGCTCTCAGATTTAAGCAAATTTAATCAACTACAAATCAATAAATTACACCAAAATATTGAAATATTCCTCAAAATAGCTGCAACCGAATTCATGTATGAGCGTCAAAAAAGCAAGAAACAAAAATAAAGTAACACCCTGCATTGATCTAGAATTGGCCAATAAAATGTAAAGTGATACAAACAACCACAACCCTAAAAAATACACAGTCATGAAAAACAGAATCAATTTATGGATCGCTTCTTTTATACTGGCCGCAGTTTCATTTACTGCATGTTCAAAAGAAGACCAAGCAATTAGCAATAACAGCAGCAATGGCATTCAAGCCAGCAGTTTACCTGAAGCAGATGTTATGACCACACAAGCTGATGAAGCGTTTGCTAATTCAGAAGTAATGGGAGGAACAGAAAGCGAAGGCTTTTACTTTGAAAACAATGGATTGCCTGAAGCATATCGTTTGGATGAATCTTGCATCACTGATCTTAATAGCAGCAAAAGAGATGAGAACACCAATGGCATCACAAAATGTTTATCAAAACTCGAATTGAGCGATGATCAGATTGTCTCATTAAGAAAATCTTTTAAAGCTTATGAAGAATGCAAATCATCTGTTATCAATCGCTACACATTGGCTTTGGATGGTTTGATCAAAAAATACAACGCTCAACATGAATTGTTGCTCAAAGCTTTACGCAATGGCAGAATCACCAAACAAGAATTTGAAGCTAAAGTTCGCGCCTTGAGGGTTCTATTAATGAGAGAGAAACAAGAATTGGCAAGTAAAGCACGACATGCAGTAAAAGCTTGCTATGGTTCATTGCTAAGATCAATGCATTCGATTTTAAATGAAAGACAATGGAAAGCATTTGTGAATTGCTACCGTTGATCAGACTCAACTAAAGATACGTTACACAACACATAATTGTAAAGAACCTCCGGAGACGGAGGTTTTTTCATTATCTCAGTTTGCTTCTTTTAGCAAAAAATGGCAAAAGAATTTGACTGAAATCTTTTCTAACATCTGCTTGTATATAATCAATTTTAAACTGATTGCATTTCAAACGCAATTGTTTGTTAAATGCTTCTATCCTTTGCAGGTAATGATTTTTGACATCTTCAGGGAACAATTTCAGTTCTTCACCTGATTCAGAATCAACGAATCTATAAGGTCTGTTTTCAAAGTTAAAATCCAATTCTGTTTCTCCATCAACAATATGAAACAGAATAACTTCATGTTTTCTGAACCTCAGGTGTTGCAAAGCATTGAACAACGATTCATCCTGCATACTGCCATCAAACATGTCGCTGAATATGACCACCAAACTTCTTCTGTGAATGCGTTCAGCTATATCATTCAAGGTATCGGTAACTTGAGTACCCTTACCTGAAGTTTTACCGGCTATAGTTTTTTGAAGGGCTTGAATCACCTGACCGTAATGTGCACCTGATGATCGAACAGGCATTGAGTTGACAATACCATCACTGAATTCAAACAAACCAAATGCATCTCTTTGTTTTTTCATCAAATTGGCCAATACAGCCGTAGCAACTGCGGCAAACTTGATTTTTGCATTGGATGCCTCCGGATAATACATACTTGGAGAAACATCCAGTAGCAAATGACACCTTAAATTGGTTTCTTCATCAAATCTTTTAACAAATAATTTATCGGTGCGACCGAACAATTTCCAATCTATGTTTTTGGTTGATTCACCAGTATTGTACAATCGGTGTTCGGCAAATTCTACAGAGAATCCGTGAAAAGGACTTTTGTGTAAACCGGTTATAAAACCTTCCACCACTTGCGAAGCAAGCAGATCAAGATTATCAAAAGAGACGGCTATTTCCTGTAGTTTCATAATGAGTTGAACGAATTAGATGCTCACTTATTTCGCTTTAGATCAATTTTCAAACAAAAATGACCTTGCACTTCTCAAATAAGGTGATAGGTATACATCTCCTTCTGGCAATGCGACATGTTGATTGAAATTTTCAATATAGCTTTCGATCTTAGGAGAAGATTTACTTGGTCTTCTGTATTTTATGGCTTTTGATGCGACGAGCATTTCAATAGCAAGTACTTGTTGAACATTGTCGCACACGCGTTTGAGTTTGGTTGCAGCATTTGAGCCCATGCTGACATGATCTTCCTGACCATTGCTGCTCACTATGCTATCAACACTAGCGGGAGTACACAGTTGCTTGTTTTGACTCACGATTCCGGCAGCAGTGTACTGAGCGATCATGAAACCGCTTTCCAGTCCGGCATCATTGGTGATGAAAGGCGGTAATCCGCGCTCACCACTGATGAGTTTATAAATTCTGCGCTCAGAGATATTGGCCATTTCAGCCAGTGCCATGGCAGCAAAATCGAGACTTAGGGCCAGAGTTTGACCATGAAAATTGCCACCACTGATGACCATATCTTCTTCATGAAAGATATTGGGGTTATCTGTAACAGCATTCATTTCATCTTCTAAGATACTTTTCACATGCAGAAGTGCATCAACACTGGCGCCATGTACTTGTGGTATGCAGCGGAAAGAATATGGATCCTGAACCTGTTTTTTTTCCTGAGCAATGATTTCACTACCTTTTAAATGTTCGTGAATTTCAGCTGCAACCGATATTTGACCTTTTTGTTTACGAATGATATGGGTATGAGGCAAGAAAGGTTCTATACGAGCATCGAATGCTTCAATGCTCACTGCTGCAATACTTGAAGCATGGTTCATGATGTCTTCAGCCATCAAATGACAATGAATGCCGTAAGCCAACATGAATTGTGTGCCGTTGATCAATGCCAGTCCCTCTTTAGGTCCTAATGAAATGGCCTGTAATCCATGTTTTTTCAGAACATCTGCAGCTGGTACAATTT
Organism: Bacteroidia bacterium; assembly: GCA_036405075.1. GTDB lineage: Bacteria > Bacteroidota > Bacteroidia > NS11-12g > UBA955 > JABMMZ01. The sequence goes on from DASWYG010000080.1 coordinate 4,675, forward strand.
TATCGCCATCCCACACCTCAGCTTCACCGATTAATGGCAAACAGAGGTGTGAAAGTGGTGCTAAATCACCAGAGGCTCCTAAAGAACCTTGCTGATAAACCACCGGTAAAATGTTCAAGTTATAGAATTCAACCAACTGATTGACGGTGGTCAATTGCACCCCTGAGTATCCATAAGAAAGAGATTTAATCTTAAGCAAGATCATCAATTTCACGATGGCTTTGGGGACATATTCACCGGTGCCACAAGCATGCGAGCGAAGCAGATTGTATTGCAATTGACTCAAATCCTTCTCAGGAATTACTGTATTGCAAAGTGACCCAAAACCGGTATTGATGCCGTAAATGACTGTTCCCGGTTCGGAAAGTTTGCGTTTGATGTAATCATTGGAGCGTTGAATGGCTTCAATGGCTGTTGTTCCCAAGGTGATTTTTTCACCCGAATGGATAAATTGCCTCAGTTTTGAAATTGAATCGAGGTGTTCGATGTTCATTCTCAGTTGATGGATTTAAATATTCTGTTCCAGCGTATTTTTACAAAATCATTGTTATCAGAACCTTTCACATAGGTTGCAGAGCGCTTGTATTGAATGCTAAAGAAAACAAACAGTGGCTTGCCTACAATATGTGTTTCGGGTACATAACCCCAGAACCTTGAATCTAAGGAATTGTCTCTGTTATCACCCATCATCCAGTAGTAATCGTACTTGAATGTATATTCTAAAATAGGTTTTCCATCGAGGTAAGGCGTACTTCCTCTCAATTCGAAGCTCGGATTGTTTTCATAAACTGTGATCGCCTGTTTATAGAAATAAAAATTCTTACTGTCTATTTTGATGGTTAAGTCGCGTTTGGGTAAAATAACCGGACCATAATTGTCTTTGTTCCAAGGATAGATCTCAATTTCATTAGGGAACGCTTCTGAACTTGGGGAATGCATTTGAGTCTTTCTTTTGATGGAATCAATCTTAGGCACCAATTTCTTAGCCATATCAATTTTCGCATCATCCATCATGACCAATAATTGGGTCAAGTCGGCCTTGATCGGTGTGCTGTAGATAACACCCAATTTGTCCATATCACTATCAGAAAGTTTCATACTGTCCTTGATTTGCATAACAACATTGTACTCTATGAAATTCTCAGGACAATCAGGGCAAAAGAAACTGCCTTTTTTAGGTGCCACCGGTTTTGTATATGCAGAAACCGGATAATCATTTAAGATTGATTTTAGGTCTTCTTCGTTGAGAGCAATAGACAAAAGATTGGGCGAATTTGGCAACAACTCTCTGGCATCATAAACATCGTATTCTTTTGTTAGTGCTTCATGAGAAGGCGCCAACTCGGCAGATTTGAATCGGAAATAGTAATTGTGCAACAAACCCGGAGCTTTGTATGCAATCTCATCATTGATGTATAGTACACCATCTTTAATTTCCAATTTATCACCCGGTATGGCCACACAACGCTTAACATAATTTTGCATTTTGTCATCTGGGCGAGGAGTTGGATCCAGTAAATCAATTGGCACATTAAATACTACGGGATCATTGCGTTTGATGTTTTGGAAACCAGGCAAACGCATGTATGGTAATTTAATTATTTCAGAATATGCTTTTGCGCCAAACAAATCCTGATGCACCAGTGGAAAAGCTATTGGGGTTATTGGAAAACGAGGACCATAATTGAGTTTGCTTACGAAAAGGAAGTCACCCACCAACATGCTGTCTTCCATTGAAGATGTTGGAATTTTATATGGCTCCAATTGAAAGGTTCTGATGATGTATGCAACTATCAATGCAAAGAATATGGCATCTGACCATTCTCTTTGGGTTGTTTTTGGGGCAATGAATTGTTTGCGAAAATCGAGATCACGAGCTTGACCTAAGTACTTTACATTTTTATCCGTACCCATTTTCAAGTACATGTAAAAAGGAGCAACTACGCCAATAACCTGTTCCCAGAATTTGAATTTACCGAAGCTTTCCATCATGTCTATGACCAAAGAAAACCAGATGATGATATTGGCTGCAGGAATGATGCTCCAGAACATCCAAGATTTCGGGCGACCGGTCAATTGAATCCAAGGCCAATTGCAAAGCACAGGAATAAAAGCCAACCAAGGCAATTTTACACCCGCTTTTTTAAAGAGTAAAAATTGACCTATCCTGGTTGCAATGTAAAGCGGAATATAAACCGCCAGGAAAGTTGAGAAATTGGTTAAATGCATTTATAATAATTTTGAATTAGTTTAAAATCCTATGACTTCACTCATGGTGAAATGTCCTTTTTTATCACTTGATAGCCATTCTGCTGCGATGACTGCACCAATGGCAAATCCGGAGCGACTGTGTGCTCTGTGTTTGATCTCGATATCATCGATTTCGGAAGAATATCTTACAATGTGAGTTCCCGGCACATCGTCCATACGAATAGAGGTGATACTTAAATCAGAATCTGATGTGGTTTCTTCAGCCAATTTCCATTGTTGTTTTCTTCCTACTTCAGCTAAAATTCCTTGTGCGATTGTTATAGCAGTACCACTTGGAGCATCCAGTTTTTGAACATGATGAGTTTCTTCGATGGTAACATCATACTCAGGCAAGTTCTCCATGGCCTGAGCCAATTTTTTATTGATGTGAAAAAACAAATTGACGCCAATGCTAAAATTGGTAGCAGTCAGTAATGACTGGTGTTTATTGATACAAAGTTCTTTAATTTCTTCGATCTGATCGTACCAACCAGTAGTTCCAACTACTACCGGCACATTCAATTCAAAACATTTTTTTATGTTTTCTACTGCAGAATCGGGTTTTGAAAATTCGATTGCAACATTTGATTTTGCAACTGCATTCCAATCTGCTTCAGTAGAATCTTTACCAATTTTTGCCACTATTGAATGACCGCGTTTTACAGCGATCTGTTCAATCATTTTTCCCATTTTCCCGTATCCTATCAATGCTATTTTCAACTTTGTGGCCATAACTGCAAATTTGTGCAAACCTACATAATTTTCAGCTAGTAAAAAACCCTGTAAATCCTTATGACGATGAAATCAAATTATTAAGGGTTTAACCCAATTGAATTCGATATTCGTTGACATTTTCGGACGAAATTTCAGGTTTTTTAACTTTTTCAAGTAAAAAATAAGTCAAAATGCTACAAAAGGTGTCTTTTTTTCCGATTTCATCGAGTGGATTATGATTTGAAGTTAAAGAGACATCATCCTATGAACATAAATAAATTCACAATTAAAGCTCAAGAATGTCTGCAAAGCGCACAACAGCTGGCATTCGAGAATCAGAATCCAGGCATTGACAATGCCCATATTTTGAAAGGTATATTGGAAAACGATGAAGAGATCATCGGGTATATTTTCAGTAAAACAGGCGCAAACCTTGGCAGGGTTAAATCGGCCAACGATGCCATTTTAAAAGGTCTTCCCAAAATCACTTCAGGTGACAATTCACAGTCATTGACTTCACAGGCCAATACCACTTTGATGATGTCTGAAAAACTCATGAAAGAACTTGGCGATGAATACGTCTCAGTAGAGCACATCATTTTGGCCTTGATCAGCAACAACGATCAGGTTGGCAATATGATGAAAGACGCAGGTATAAAGCCAGCAGAAGCAAAAAAAGCCATACAAAGTTTGAGAGGCGATAGTAAAGTGACTTCCCAATCAGGGGGTGAGCAATACAACGCACTCAAAAAATATGCACTAAACCTCAATGAATTGGCTTCTTTAGGCAAGCTGGATCCGGTGATCGGTCGCGATGAAGAGATCAGACGTGTGCTTCAAATTTTAAGCAGAAGAACCAAAAACAATCCGGTTTTGATCGGAGAACCAGGTGTAGGTAAAACAGCCATAGCAGAAGGTTTGGCCAGAAGGATTGTACAAGGTGATGTGCCTGAAAATCTAAAATCAAAAACCATTTATTCTCTTGATATGGGCGCCTTGATTGCAGGGGCAAAATACAAGGGTGAATTTGAAGAAAGATTGAAATCAGTGGTCAATGAAGTGATCAAAAGCAATGGAGAAATTGTATTGTTCATTGACGAGATCCACACACTGGTAGGAGCCGGAAAAAGCGAAGGTGCAATGGATGCAGCCAATATTTTGAAACCTGCTTTAGCTCGTGGAGAGTTGAAAGCCATTGGTGCAACCACCCTCAGCGAATATCAAAAATACATAGAGAATGACAAAGCACTTGAAAGGCGTTTCCAAAAAGTGATGGTTGAAGAACCTGATGTTCAGGATGCCATCTCGATCTTGAGGGGTCTTAAAGAAAGATATGAAGTTCACCACAAAGTGAGGATAAAAGACGAAGCGATCATCAATGCGGTTGAACTTTCAAACCGATACATCAGTGACCGATTTTTGCCCGACAAAGCCATTGACTTATTGGACGAAGCTGCATCTAAACTCAGGATTGAAATTGATTCATTACCTGAAGAATTGGACGAATTGAATCGCCGCATCATGCAATTGGAGATTGAACGCGAGGCCATTAAAAAAGAAAACGACCAAGACAAACTCGATCGTTTGAATTCCGAATTGGCCAATCTTACAGAAGATAGAAACGTCATCAACGCACGATGGAAAAGAGAAAAAGAAGTTGTTGAACAAATTCAAAGCAGCAAAGCCTCTATAGAACAATTCAAAAACGAGGCTGATCAGGCCGAAAGAAATGGTGATTTTGGTAAGGTGGCAGAGCTGAGATATGGTAAAATAAAAGAAGCTGAAAACAAGGTCATTGAATTGCAAACAAAATTGGCCGGAATTCAGGAAGATAAAGCAATGGTGAAAGAGGAAGTAGATGCAGAAGACATTGCAGAAGTAGTGAGCAAATGGACCGGCATACCTGTGAACCGAATGCTTCAAAGTGAAAGGGAAAAACTCATTCATTTGGAGGCTGAATTGCACAAAAGAGTTGTGGGTCAGGAAGAAGCCATTGCAGCCATATCAGATGCGGTGAGACGAAGCAGAGCCGGCTTACAAGACCCTAAACGCCCTATTGGTTCATTCATCTTTTTGGGTACTACAGGTGTAGGTAAAACAGAATTGGCAAAAGCACTGGCATCGTTCTTATTCAACGACGACAATGCCATGGTGAGAATAGACATGAGCGAATATCAGGAGAAACATACAGTGAGCCGATTGATAGGAGCACCTCCCGGATATGTAGGATATGATGAAGGCGGTCAGTTGACTGAAGCGGTTAGAAGAAGACCATATTCAGTGGTATTGTTGGATGAAATTGAAAAAGCTCATCCGGATGTGTTCAACATTTTGTTGCAAGTGCTCGACGACGGCAGATTGACCGACAACAAAGGCAGAACAGCCAATTTCAGAAATACCATTGTGATCATGACCAGTAACATTGGTTCACACATCATACAGGAAAATTTTGAATCATTGAACGAAGACAACAAAGATACAATCATAGCCAAAACCAAAAACGAGGTTTATCAAATGCTGAAAAGCACCATTAGACCAGAGTTTCTGAATCGTATTGATGAAGTCATTATGTTTGAACCATTGAGCAGAGACAATATCCATCAAATTGTTAAGATTCAAATGGAAGGCATGACCAAACAACTGGAAGATGCCGGATTCAATTTACAAATTACAGATGAGGCCATTGATTGGTTGGCTCAATTGGGTTACGATCCTCAATTTGGTGCGAGACCTTTAAAACGTGTACTTCAGAAAAAAGTATTGAATGAATTGTCTAAGAAAATCCTCACAGGAGAAGTAAAAAAGGACAAAGCCATTATTGTGGATTGTTTCGACAATCAAATTGTATTCAGAAATTAAACAAAATCAATATAGACCTTAAAAAGCCCTTTGATTCATTCAAAGGGCTTTTTTGTACATTAAAAACTGAGTTACCTTAAAATATGCAACTGATTATGAATCAATCGAAAAAAGTATAGTCATTTTAATTATATTTGTGTCAGTAAAATAAATAACATGAACACAATTACCCAAAAATCCTTTTTTCTTGTCCTTTTTGCACTTTTTGCCCAATTCTATGAATTGAAGGCAAGTTGTGTCATAACGGGACCCAGTGATGTGTGTGAGAATCAAACTGCATCATATTCAGTAACACCCAATCCGGGTGAAACCTACTCTTGGAATGCAACGGGAGGCGGAACTGTCATTGGCAGTGGCAATGCCATCAACGTTGCTTGGACCAATATAGGTTCCGGCACTGTTACTTTGATCGTAAAAAACAATTTAAATGTTGTTATTTGTACAAACGTATTGAATGTTACCATTCATTCATTGCCAAATCCAGTCATTACGCCTTCCTATACAACTGGATGTGGAGGCCGAAAGGGAAGCCCGCAAGGTGATAAAGAAGATTGCATTGTAGCATGTGATTCCACATACATCAAATACAGCACTCCTATGAATGCCGGTAGTACTTATACCTGGACTGTAACAGGCACAGCCACTTATTCAAGTTCAGGTAATACCATTACGGTTTATTGGACAGGGATAGGAAATGGAAGTATAAAAGTGACAGAGACCAATATTTGGGGCTGCAGCAAAACAGTAGAAATCTGTGTTCAAATTGTAGGTAAACCTCAAGCAGCCTTTACAACATTGCCCGGCTTAACAGGGTTGGTTGTAAATGCTTGCAAAAACCAAGTCATACAATTCATTGATCAATCATCAGCAGGATTGGGTTCACCCATCAATTCTTGGAGCTGGTATTTTGGAGATGGTGGAAATGCATTTTACAGTGCTCCCGGTATTGGCAACACTTCACATGCCTATGCATCTGCAGGCACATATACTGTCATGTTGGTTGTAGAGAATCAATGTAAATGTAAGGATACTGCTTATGTAACAGTAGTGGTTTCACCATCCGTAGGTCCTGAAATTTTCTGTATCAGCACTGTATGTCCTGATGCAACAGTTACCTACACAACAAATGCTTCCGGTTGTAACAATTACAATTGGAGTGTCACCAATGGAACAATTTTAGGTTCCAACACGGATTCAACAGTTACCGTTCAATGGGGCAGTACAGGTCCGGGCAGCATCACGTTAAGTGTAAACTGTCCTGGATTTTGCAATGCACCAACAACTGTATTTGTGCCCATCATTACTCCCAATGCTACTATCAGCGGACCTTCACAAGTTTGTTTTGGTGAGTGTTATGTTTATCACATCAGTTGCGACATTCCAATCGACAGCATCGTCTGGCATTTCCCTCCGGGTGTATCCATCATAACTGATACTGTCAATGTGCATGAAGTTCAAGTTTGTTACTACACCAATGTCAGTGGCAATATCACAGTAGATTATTGGCACAACACACCAGGCAGTCAACCTCCATTGAATTGTGGTGGCAGTTCAACTTTACCTGTCAGTGTTAAACCACAAATGTTCTTATCAGGTCCATCTGACTTGTGTGAGAATCAAACCTACAATTATTCAATTTCACCATCAGGACCGGGTAATATTTATTGGACCATTACCAATATTGCCGGCAATACCACTTATGCCTCTAACACCTTGCCAAGTGCTTCGCCATTTGCAGGTTTATGGACTTATGGTGCAGGACAATTTACGATCACTGCAACAGATGTTTCAGGAAATTACTGTAACAGTCCATTAAAGAAAAACATCACTGTTCATCCTATTCCTCCTGCAGTAGATACAATGTTTGGGCCTAACCCTGTTTGTCCAAACAATTCATATTTGTACAGTGCCGTACCTACCTCATCAGCATTTTTCATAGGTTGGCAAGTAACAAACGGTACACCAACAACCGGCATAGGCAATACATTGAGTGTTACCTGGGGACCATCAGGACCCTATTCATTGACAGCCTATCAAATTGATCCTGTTACGGGTTGCAAATCTGTTGGTACAACGATGACCGTTAACAGTGCATTGCCAATGTTGCCTTCTGTATTTGCAGGAAGTACATCTGTTTGTGCAAATAGCACAATGAGCTATAGTACCAGTAGTCCAGGTGATGACTTTGAATGGAGTATTAATCCGGGCATTGCAGGCAGTGTTGCTTCAGGCCAACATACAGGTTCTATAACAGTGCAATGGAACAATTATACGGGGACTGCTTATTTGGTTCTATTAAGAAAAGTATGTGGTTTTCAAAGAAAAGATTCAATCCTCATCAATGTTACAGCACCTCCTACCCCATCATTAACAGTTCCTTCAGTGGTTTGTCAAGGTGCTGGCATGACTGTTTCATCGAGCACAATTGCAGCCAGCTATTCATGGAATTTTGGAGATGGAGGAACAGCAACAGGAAATCCGGCCAATCATACTTATAATGCTCCAGGAAATTACATAGTGACATTAACTGTCACTTATGGTGGTTCATGCCCAGGTACGGCTTCAGCTACAGCAAGTGTTTCAGTTAATCCAAAACCTGACATTAACATTTCGACTCCCGACCCTAATTTGTATTGCAACCCTCCAATTTCAACCACTATGACAGTTGCAGCTCCTGCAATTGGAACAACTTATCAATGGTGCAATCCGTCCATCATAGGAGCAGCAACAGGCACTTCATACACTGCTACCAGTACTGGTACTTATTATGTTGTAGGCACCAATTCTTACGGTTGTAAAGACACCAGTAATTTCATTGTGATCAGTACTGGCAATTGCCCTAGCAATTGCACTCCTGCCGCATATACATTGGATTACAACCGTATCAGACAAGGTTGTAACAAAGACAGCTTCAATGCAGTTTACTCTGCAGGTATCATCAACTTTAGTTGGAACTTTGACGACCCATATAATCCAACAACAGGATCAGGTCCGGCAGTTGCCCATACATTCACTGAACCCGGATATTACAGAGTAAGGTTGTGTGCAGATGTCCCTAATTCAACAGGAACAGGCTATTGTAATGTATGTTTCTATAAAGTCGATACCATTAAGTACATTCCTAACTTCTTTGATTCCGCATACTGTACCAATTTCTCTGATTCAGTTAAAATCAAATTTGTAAATACCACAAAAATACTTGCCGGATATCCTGCGCCATCTTGGTCATGGACCGTGAGTCCAGGTGCGTATACAAGTACCGTAAAAAACCCAACTTTCAATTTGGCTCCCGGAAATTATACTGTTACATTAACAGTTGGTGGCATTTGCACCATCAGTCAAAATGTCGTGGTATCAGCCTTGCCAAACGCGTCATTCACCGTACAAGATTCGGTTTGTGTTGGCACACCTGTTTTATTTACCAATACAAGTACAGGCAGTTCATTGAGTTCAATCTGGTTGTTTGGAGATGCATCGTCATCTTTGTTGACCAATCCGATCAGAACTTATGGAAGTGCAGGATCATATACTGTTACTTTACAGATCACCAATGGCCTTGGATGTATGGATACAGCCAAACGCAATGTGGTGGTTATGCCTAATACTTTGAATGGCAGTATTACCGCTGGAGGTCCATTGAAGTTCTGCGAAGGCGACAGTGTTAAATTAACAGCTAACGGAACAGGTGGTTATCCTGCTTATGCATATTTGTGGAACACCACTCAAACCGGTCCTGTCATTTGGGCGCAACAAACGGGCAATTTCCATGTTGAAATCACCGATAGCAAAGGTTGTTATTTCCAATCAGGGAATATCAATGTATTGTCGAAAACAAGACCAAGACCTAATATCATTGGACCGGTTAAAGTTTGTATGAACAACAATTATAACTATGTGGCCAATTATCCAAATATACCGGGTGCTAGTTTCTATTGGTATTTAGATGGCATCAGTCAACCTTATACGACTAATGCCTTTAGCATTTCCACCTATAGTATGACCCCTGGCCCACATCAAATTGTGGTAATGGTAAGTAGCCCTGACACCTGTATGGGTGCAGATACACTTGACATCATTTTAAATCCAAATCCAACAGTTACCATATTATCAGCTCCTGTTTTGTGCGCAGGCACCAACAATTTACTGGTTGCCAGCAGTCCATCACCAGGCTTAATTGGTTACTTCTGGAACAATGGCGACAACAATGATTCAACTTATGTTGGTGTTCCTAATTTTTATACTGTAACAGTGATAGACACCAATGGCTGTAAAGCTGATGCCAGTGTGATCGTCAATCCGTTACCAGACTTCTGTGGACTGATGACCGGATGTTATGACATTTGCGATACTGTTACAAAACTGGTTTGGTATGCACCTCCGGGATATGCCGGTTACCAATGGTTGTACAACAACAATCCAATACCTTATGCTACCAGTGACACTCTGCATGTGCCATTG
>DASWYG010000081.1:0-3853 GCA_036405075.1 Bacteroidia bacterium
TATTTCTCATATTTGCAGACGGAAAGATGTCTGAAGCGAGAGAGAGATACGAACTAACACACGACCTGAGAGCGGAGATGAGGCCAATTTCAGGATTAGGGGTATCGATCTGCCAAGACAGTTCCAAAATGAAAATCGCCAAAATACACAACACAAGTACGCACAATTATGAACACACCAATCAACTTCCTGAACTATTCGGAGCATTCGCCGACAATTGCTAAAAGGTCGGTAAATCCAATTTCAACCAGTTTTATTAAGCGTTTCATCATTGCACAGTATTGACTGTATGAGAGCACATTTAACTAGTTTGACCGATAGGAAAGGACCAGAAGATGTTTAATGAGAAATTAAAAAAGCGCATTGTTGAAGTTTGGAACATGCACATCGCCGATCTTAAAAAGGAGGTCGACGAGGAAGGCAATACCATCAACAACATTGACGATGGTCGTTTGTATGCGATTGAAGTTGTAAAGATCATCATTCACAACTTTTTGAAAGGCGATTTTAACCTTATTGAATTTAAGAACGCACTCGACAGCTATAACAAGCACAACAACTTATGGGGTTTCACTGCCAAATTGGGTCAGATGTATTTCAATCAGCTCATCAAAGCCAATGAAAACAATCTTGACAAACTCACAGCAACCTTAAAAGACCTGATACTTGAACCTAAGAACCTAAGAGATGCTTTGTCAAAAATAGAGACATTGGAAAAGCTCACCATGAGCGTTTACAGTAAATCTAAAGACAAACACAATGCACCATATCCCGGAGCAGTTGGTTTTTTCCTTTCATATTTCTGGCAGATCTACAATCACCAGAAATGGCCGATTCTGTACAACACCTTGATCAATTCATTTAAGGAATTGGGCATTTGGGAAGAACAAAAAACACAAAGAGAAACCTACGAATTGTATTACAGGGTTTACAACGAAGTAAAAGATGTGGTTGAAGATGCGGTGAATAAAAGCGTAACCTTCTGGGAAGTTGAACACGCTTTGTGGAATTACAAATTCAAACCTGTATTGGAATCAATAGCAGCTTCACCGGTTAAGAGCGAAGCAGCCCCTGCAGCACAGGTGAGTTCAGAACCTATAAAGGTGGTGACAGATGCAGTACGACCTCCGGTAAAAGTTAGCTTAGGCAACAATGAGTATGTAATACCTCGATTGAGCAGAATCTTACATGAAGATTTCGATGCTCAAGTGTCACCACAACTGGAAGAAGAGTATACCGGTTTGGTATTAGAAGTATTTGGTCAATTGGACTTTGAAATCAATGACATTGAAAGAAGTGATCTCAGCAATGCCAATGCGGTATTGAAATACAAAGAAGAAGAAGTTGCCATCATTTTGGATATAAGAACTTCCGGCGAATCGTATTTGAGATCTGATAGAAGAGCGGTAAAAGACTACATCAATGAACAATGCCGTAAACTGAGAAGAGATGGTTATTCTAAACTGGCGTATATGGTGGTAGCAGATTCGTTTGAATACAGATACCAGGAATTTGTATCCTATTTGCAATGGAATTGTGACATCAGAAAAGTGACATTGATATCCGACGATGCTTTGTTGTCTGTATTATCGCACAAAGTGCGAAATAAGACTCCTTTGTACTCATTGATAGAGAAGCTTTCAGCGCTTCCTACAGTGACTAACAATCAAAACATCGCACATGAATTTGGTAATTGAGAGGTTAAATGATAACTAATAAGAGACCGTGGTAGAGATATCACGGTTTTTTCTTTTCAATTATCAATGTTATCTATAAACAAAATTGAATTTATTGCAGCATATTTACTTTTGTTGCTGTCTATAGTATAAAGAGGAAAGATAAAAGTCTAAAGATAAAAGAGGAAAGATTACCCTTCTGCGCTAAAGCTTCGAAGGGTAAAAGAGAAGAGACAGATTCATTCTGCCGCAGAACATTTAAACCCAACTGCCATGAATCACACAGAAAAAAACCCAGCGAAAAATTTCAGAGCAATCATTGTTTTCTTTATTGCCATCAGCTTATGCTCATGTTTCGAAGAAAAAACCATTGTAGAGCCAAACATCAGTTTTCCTGTGCCTGCACAAGCTCAGCAAATACTGCCTGAAACAGATACTTTAGAAACAACAAAAGCATCTTTGGAAATCAAAAACAATAAATCGGAAATTAAGAACGTTAAAAAGGAATCCGCTGATTCGTTCAGTCAAATTCCTGATGAGCCCATATTGACTTTCGTTTCTTACGGTGGATAATCTTAAAATCAAACTTTATGAAATCAACACTACTCACTCTAATTCTCATTTTATTTTTTACTCAGATTGTCAATGCTTGTCCTGTATGGCGGGTAGGTAAAGTCATCGTTGTAGATGAATTCAATCAACCCATTAAAGATGCCAAAATCATCAGGTATTACAATAATGGACTAGATTCATCGATCATTGAAGTAGATTCTCAGGGATATAATGTTTATAATGGTGGAAGAAGAGGTATTTCTAATATAAATACAAAAACGGATTTTTTCAGATACAGAGTGATTGCTGATGGCTATGCGGATTGGAAGATCCGAGATTTTAGTTTCAATGGCGCAAGGGAGAACATACCCATATTAAAAATTGTGATGTCTCACCACAAGTACATGTTTCTGGGGAATGTATACACAAAAGTCAAAGCATTCAGTTCAGATAAAATTGAACATATAGATAAAGATACTTTTACCCTTTCTATTGACCAATCAATTGAAAAAACAAAGAAGTTTGATAATACCACTTCGGCTCAATTGAGGTCTGCACTTAAAGTAAACTCCTATCCCAATCCTGTAAAAGACCAATTGAACATTGAAGTCAAAGACAGCATCGTTTTGCCCTACAAAGCTGTTATTTGCGAATTAAATGGCAGGGTCATCCTAGAGCAGGAATTGACTCAGAATCTTACCGGTTTGAACCTGCAGTTTGAATCAGCAGGATTTTATCTGGTTTCGGTATACAAGCACGATGGCGAATTGCTGTATTCGACCAAATTCATCAAGCAATAATTTTATAATTAGGAAGTTTTAAAAAGAATCTGTAGATTCGTTTTGTCAATGATTTAAATCCAATTAACTTTAAGTCTTTAGGCAGCTAAACTTTACATTTCCTATGAAACAAAAACTACCAGCCTTTTTAATTGCATTTTTGGCTTATACAATGATCTATGCCTGTCCGGTAATTCGGTTGGGGAAATTAACGGTAGTAGATGAGAATGGAAATTGGATCAAAGGTGCCGAAATCATTAAATATTACGATGGTGGCCAGGATTCTATAGTAAATACAGTTGATAGTACCGGTTATTGGATACGTTCGGAGGGATTAAACTGGGACAGTGATGAGGCTCCAAGACCAGTTGAATTCAAGTACCGAATCAGAGCTAAAGGTTATGCCGATTGGAAAATCAAAGACATTAGTATTACTAGAGGGAATTATAAGGACATGCCGACCTTAGAAGTTCACATGTATCACCACAGATACATGATGATGGGCAATGTTCTGACAAAAATGATGGAATTTACTTCCAACACAGTAAGCATTAACTATGTTAAGTTCTTTGCTTTAACATTAGAGAATTCAGTTGAATCGGTTCAATTGAGTTCTTATACCGAATCTTCCGAATTACAAGCTTCATTTAAAATAAATACTTTTCCCAATCCTGTAAAAGATCAGTTGAACATAGTAGTCAAAGACAGTATCGTTTTGCCATACAAAGCGGTTATTTGCGACTTAAGCGGCCGGATAATCGTTGAACAAGAATTGACCCAAAATCTAACTGACCTGAACCTTCAATTTGAAGCGGCGGGGTTTTATTTGGTATCGGTATACAAGCA
>DASWYG010000082.1:0-6689 GCA_036405075.1 Bacteroidia bacterium
AACACCAAGCGCAGTGCCATTATGCCCATCAATGATTCAAACCCATTGGAGGATCTAATAGAGGCATTGAATTATTTTTACACCAAAACCAAAAGAAAGATCACTCTGGAATATGCTGTGATGAACGACACCAATGACGGCAATGAAGAAGCTGATGAACTGATCAAATTTGCAAGAAAAGTACCTTGTAAAGTGAATTTGATCGAATACAATCCAATCGATTTGGCCGAATTCAAGAGCAGCAGCACCGATAAAATAGCTCGGTTTGCAAAACGCGTAGAAGAAGGTGGCATCATTGTCAATGTGCGCCGCAGCAGAGGCAAAGACATAGATGCAGCATGTGGTCAACTCGCAAACAAACTTTAAAACCAATAAAAATAAATAATGGGTCAACACAGAGCAGGTTATGTCAACATCATAGGCAAACCGAATGCAGGCAAGAGCACTCTTTGCAATGCCTTGGTAGGTGAGCAACTGAGCATCATTACACCTAAAGCCAGCACCACCAGACACAGAATTCTAGGCATTGTTAACACTGAAGACCATCAGGTTGTTTTCTCTGATACTCCCGGCATCATAGAGCCCGCCTATAAATTGCATGAGAGCATGATGTCTGCTGTAAAAGACAGTATTGAGGATGCTGATGTGCTGATTGTATTGGTGGATGTGACCAACCCTGAACTGAATGAAGAACATTTGAAATTGATATCAGGTGCTAAATGCCCCATCATTTTAATTGTCAATAAACTCGATTTGTCTAATCCGGCTGACGTCGATAAGGTGATCAAAGAAATTTCAGCGCGCATCAACCCTAAAGAAGTATTGGCCATTTCAGCATTGAATGGTGTGAACGCAGAAAGCATCATGAACTTGATCGTTTCTTATTTGCCCGAACACGAGCCATATTTCCCCAAAGACCAACTGACCGACAGAAACACCCGTTTCTTTGTGAGTGAAATGATCAGAGAAAAGATCTTCAATTTGTATGAGAAAGAAATTCCATACAGCACTGAAGTCATAGTGCACGACTACAAAGAATCAGCAGACATTGACCGCATATACGCCTACATCATTGTAGAACGCGATTCACAAAAGGGCATCATCGTTGGAAAAAATGGAGAAGGCATTAAACGCATAGGCATGGAAGCCCGAAAAGACATAGAGGCTTTTATTCAAAAACGTGTCTTTCTCGACTTGCGTGTTAAGGTTGAGGAAAACTGGCGCAAAAATGAGCAAAAGCTCAAGCGTTGGGGATATATGGAATAAAGATCAATGCACCACTTTGTTGGCACAATAGCTGCTGGCAAATGCATCGGGTTTGGCCCTGAAGGTAAAACCCATTCCCAATATATAACCCATGGCTTCTTTCAATGAATCATTGCTTTTAAAATGCGGATCGGTATTGATATCGGCATGCACTTCCATTTCAACATGATAGGCATCAAACAATGAGCAAAGGTCATAAGCCACTTCGATGGACTTACTCACCTCATGCAACATGCGTTCTTTAAGTGAAAATTTTTGTTTGGTGATAAAGCTGTTGAAATACATGAATCCGCCGTATTTTTCGCGGATGATGACAATAGCAGTAGCAAATTCAACAATGTTTTGTTTCACTTGACTATCAGTTCCAATGCACACCTTTAAGCGGTGTCCTTTAGCCGTCTCTCTTAGAATGGCTTGTTCTACTTCTTCTTTGATGGGCAGATAAATCTGATCTCCACCGAGTTTTCTCCATATCATAATTTGTCATAGGGTATTTGCAAATTTTAAAGATTAAAGTCACGAACAGATTAAGGAATCGTGATATTTAAGCACAATTTATCCAAAAAATGCGAGAAAAGCAAATAAATACTCCAGTAATCAAAAACTAAGACAATAAAAAAGGTCTATGTATTCAATTTTTCATTTTGAATGTATAGACCTTTTTTTAAGAAAAATATACTAATCTACCTATTTATCTGTATTTTCTGCTGATAGACTGTAGAATCTGAAACCAACTGTACAATGTAATTACCTTCACTTAACTCTGAAACATCCAATTTATAATGATTGGTTTCTGGATCTGAAATGAACTTACACAGAACTTCTTTACCTTGCATGTCATACAATTTTATGCTTAATATGGATTGTTTCATGTTCAGGCTAAAATTCAATTCACTATTGGCCGGATTAGGATAAATATTGAGTTTAAGTCGTTTTGTTTGATCAAGCCCTAACATCATTGGCCCCGGAATCGTATCACAAACTAAACTATCAACAAAGTTTAATCTAAGGAGTTTAAGCACACTATTATCCGTATCAAAAAGAGAAATAACGTAAACACCTGACATAATAAAACTATCACCATAAATCAATGCAGAGTCAGGATAAACTTGATACACAGAATGATCATACAGACTGACAATTGGAATACTTTCAATATCTAAAAAATAAGCGGAATCTTCAGCACATCTGTATATTGTTGTATCTGAAGTAAGAATAGTAGGTTTAAAATACAACACATCTGCTTTTTTCCTTAAAATTCTACAATTGGCAGTATCAATAAAATCAATATTAACTGATAGATTTGTTAGTGAATCATCAAAACTCAAACTATCAGGTTCCATACCTGTTAATTCAATTGAGTATGGATAATTGTGCACGTTGATAGATTCAACCAAATCATCATAAAATATGGCTATTGTACTCTTACTTATAGAAGTATCTGAAAGGTGTTGAACCACCATCGTATCAGCATTAACCGTCAAATTGTTCCAAGAAATACTGCAATTACTGGTATCATAAGTTACTATCCTATAATCACCTTCTTTTAATAGATTTGAATTGACTTTTTGATTTAAAGCTTTATTGATAATGTTATAAGGTAAAGTATCATAAGGCACATACTCATAATATGATGTTTTGCCATAATGGCTTCTATCGCAGTAACTGACAGCATTATCAGCTACAGTTATCACTTGGGTATCTGCAACAATTTTCACGTTCCATACATTAACCTTTCCGATCGTTGAATCAAAATAAGTCAATCTGTAATCACCATTCTTGAACCAATATTCACTGCTATCACTAATTTCATACGTTTCATAATCGTTATGAGTATTTTCAACAGAAGTCAAATATTGGGTAGTTCCATTCCATTTATAGCCTTTGCTAACTTTCAAATTTGGCACATCCCAATGACAATAATGAATAGTTGTATCTTTTGTATCAACAGTCATGGTGTCAACATTCACCTTTGGTTGGATTTCACAATCACAATTTGCGATTGCGGAGTCTAATGTGAGTGATGTATCTGCTTGCAAAGCTATCTCTAATTGGTTGACACATTTCCAACCTGCCAGACCTTTAATGTGAAGTGAGTCTTCCATTAACATCATGCCACTGTCGAGGATAGCAATTGCTTTGGTTTTATTATTGGCAATTCTGTTAATTTGCGCCCAATCCATTGCAATTTGGTATCTGTGAAGACTCCATACATTGTTTGTATCTGAGCTTTGAGTCCATAAATTCTGAAAGGTTGAATCCATTTTTGGGTAGTAAAGAGCAGCTTTATCAAACATCCCTTCAGAAGAATCGCCATTGTCTTTAAATGCTGAATAGATGTATGCAGAAGTTAAGAGATCATACCCAATTTTCATGTCAATAGCATTTGAACTGTCCTTTAGATCTTGACGTTGATAATTAAGCTTAAACACTCTGCTGATCTCATTGATCAATGTATCGATTGTTGTATTGGTTGGCACTAAAATTCGTTCAAAATTTCTTTTGATGATAGGACCTAATCTGTCATTGGATATATCTGAAACTTTAACCATCGTATTGTTTACAGGTTTGAATGGTTTGGAATAAAACTGTGTAGGAGATGCTCCACCTTGATCATTATTAAAATTCGTATACGTAGTACCTTTGTAATCAAATGACTTGAACTCTTTTATTTCAGTGCAATTGTCAGAAATTGTAGTAGTTATTGATGAATACAGATTTGGGGTTGTCTTAAGTATAAGGTCATAAGTGATAGAAGAATTGTCAATCATTTGAAGTTGATAATTTTGATCAGGATCAGGGAAGGCTTTAAATGTAGAACCATAACCATTGTTCCCCCCATCTAAAGAATAATCAAAAATTGGAGATCTTGTCGAAATAATGGCATCAAAAATAAACGGATGATTATTCAGAGTAGGATTTTCGAACAAATTGTATCCATCGACTAAACCAAAATATGTATCACCTCTGCCTAAAATATGAGTTGAAGAACTTCCTATAAAACTATTATAACCTTCATAAAGATTTATGTATGATGCTCTAATCCATACTAAATTTCTGGAGTTCTCTTGCATCGTGTTGCATTTAAATCTCGCACTTGCATCTAGAACTTTAAAACCTGTGCCAACATTTTTAACATAGTTTTTCCAAGCATATAAATTACTGCTACTTGCATAATCAACACCAACACTGGAAGATGTAAAACCTGCGCGCACACCACCATTGATCATATTGTTCCTCAACTTTGAGATGGTTGTACCATATCTAGTATTGATGCATTTGTTCTTTGCAGCAAATTGACTTCCGGCAATATTGAACCCACCACCCCATTGATCAATTCCAATAACAGCATTTCTTATCATACATTGATTCATTTTCAGCACTTCTTGACCACCGCGATTGTAATAACGGATACCCACATTACAGTTATTGATGTCAACTTCCGTAAAATCATTTAATCTTCCAGGAATCTGAATGCCATTGTGCTTGTTATACAAATCTTCGGAAGCGTTTGAAAGCACGTTCACCACGCATTTTCTGAACTGAGTGAATTCTGCATTGCTGCTGATTCTGCTGTCTTTCCCCATCGCAACAAATCCTTGCTCAACGATAAAATGTTTAAGTTTCCAATCCGTAACAATTCCTACATTACCGGTTACTTTTAAAATTAAGTCATTGGCATAACTCGAATAATCACTGTGTGTACCTGAAATTTTGAATTTTGTTGTGTTGTTTTCACAAATAATGTTAGCAGGATCATTCGACGTTTTCCAATTGTTGTGAAAATGCACATAACCTCTGCCATCAGGGCCCGCTTCAATACCAAATATTGCACCGGATTTCAATTCAAGTTGGCTTTGTTCAAATTTCAAGACCGAATTTGTGCCATTCAACACGATATGAGCACCATTGTGAAAAATCAATTTGGCTCCCTCTTCTATGATCACTTGTGTATTGTTTTCTATGTACAAAGTACCCCCGGATTTTATTTCAATAGAAGCATTTTTTGAAACCTTTATCAACTTAGGAAATTCAGCGTCTGTGTTGTTATCTGTAGACAAAGTGCCACCATTCTCAATGCTGACTTTGCTGTTGCAAATGGTTAAATCACCCTCAGGTTTCAGAATACCGGTATTGTTAATTGTAAAATTCTGAGTGAGCCAATCGGTAAGATACAGGCCATAATTTTTATAGGCATTAACCCTGATGGGCAATTCCCCCATCCCCTTGTGTCTGGTAATGGTTGGAGTGAAAGGCAATGCTGTAATGTGTGAATTGTTATCATGCAACCAATCTTTTAAAGGCACGTCTCTATCAGAATAAAAGCCATAACTGCTCTTACAAGGACAGAAATTATTGGTATACATGGGTTCTCTTAAATAATCATTACTAACTGTGCCGTTAAAAGGTTTCCATGGAGTACCGGGAGATTGACCTGCTTTGAATTTCGATTCATATTCCTTTAAACTTTTATAATCAATGATTCTGTAGAAATTATAAATCAACATCCAATCCATACCATTGTATAATTTTAATTTATCTCTGTCGCTGCCACAATCCTCATATCCATTTTCACCATTACTGTTTGTCCTCACTTTCGAAAAAATATTCACCTTGTTATAAGGGGCATGCGTACTTTGATTCACTTCATTGAATATACCCTCACAATTAGATGCCAATAACCTAGATTCAATGTCACTGGAAGAAACACCTGGATGGTTGTCATCATTCAACACTGACCAAATGATTTCTGCATCCGGCCTGTCAAAGGCATCCATCATGTCTCTGTAGTTCTCTGCACTCCAAGTTTGAGAAGCAGGGGGCATCCAAATGAACATTCCTGCTCCTGTTGAATTCCTTACAGCATAACGTGTCTTCTGTTCTTTTGGAATATAGTTATAAAAATCTCTCCACCACTCAGCATTGCTTGTTTGAAATGGCCTTCCTAATTTCTTTACACTCCAAATATCCGGTGATAGAAATGCATTAACATTTCCATTCCAACTCCAATTCACAGACAATGTTGAACTTGCACCTCCAGAACCAATCAATAATCCTAATTCTATTACTCCTGCAAAAAATCTAACTGCTTGAACTGATTCACTTAAAGTTAATTTAACTTCTTTATAGTCTTTTCCGGTTATATCTTCACCTAATTTTTCTAAAGGATACCCAAAACCAAAAGCATACGGACCTCTATAGACACATTTCAATCCCCTATGAGGATTTGTTATTACATAATTGGATGATGCTGCAAAAACAACATTTACATCTTTGGGCTCCAAAGTAAAAAACTTTCTAAATTCCCCATTATCACAAGTACTGCATGTATTATCTTTACCACCACAAAATCTTTTCTGACACCTACTCTTCCATTCACCTTCATGAGCTTCTTCATCTAAAACATTAAGATTAAGCTTTTG
>DASWYG010000083.1:0-3987 GCA_036405075.1 Bacteroidia bacterium
AATGGTGAATTGAGCATTGATCAACTGATTAAAAAAGACAAAAGAGGAACGGTTTTTTACGATGAAATTATTGAAAGATGTTCTTTGGATTTAAACTATATTCCTGAAAAAGATAAAACAATTGTCCTACATACTCAGGGAAATCACTCTAAAGGAACAGAATTCATTGATATTAGCAATCAAATAAGCGGTTCCGTGACCCGATCATTTGGCAATTTTTTAAAAGGATTAGATGGATTTGAGTATGGCAGATTGGATGTTAAGTGCAATTGCTTTGAGGATTTGGAAAGTTTCAATCAATTAAAAGTGATTGAATTCAATGGTCTGGCAGCTGAACCCATATCAATTTATGATTCCAGAACAGGTTATTTTAACTCCTTGAGGGTTTTCTTAAAACATTGGAAAAGATTAGAAGAAATATCTAAGTTCAACAAAAACAGACATATAGAATCAGTGCCTACAAGTAAAATACTCAAAAAAATACTTCAAAAAAGCTATAAAAGTTGAACAATATTTGTTATATCTTTGTTCCACACAAAATTTACACATTAAATTGACACAAAGAATAATCATCTTGATGATGATTTGTATTCATTTCAAGCTAGAAATCAACTCGCAAACCACCAGGAATTACAGTATTGAAATTAGTTGCAAATCAAGAACATTAGATTCGACACGCAGCATATTAGAATTTAAATGGCCTAAAAGGACACCAACAACCACTGCATATTACCTTTATAAAAAGGGTAAGGACAGATATGATTGGGGTGCTTCATTTAGAACTTTAGCTTCAGCTGATTCAAGTTTCAATGATACAATCTTAACCGGAACAGCTTATGAGTACATGGTTGAAAAGTACTTTGGTCCGGATGGTTACCCAACTTATGGGTTTATTTATGCAGGACATCGTTTACCGGCAAAAACCAATAGAGGTAAAATTCTGTTAATTGCTGATAGCACACATAAAGCTTTTTTAACCAATGCAATTCGAACTTATAGGAATGATCTGATAGGAGATGGTTGGCAAACTGAATTGAAGTGGTTTTCGCCTTCAACAACTGTATCTGGCATAAAGTCTTACATAGTTTCAATGTATAATGCCGATCCAAGTAATGTGAAAAGTATTGTCTTAATTGGCGACTTAGCAGTACCATATTCCGGAGATTTCAGTAAAAACACAGCCTATTGGCCGCCCGATGGACACGTTTCCATATCAGGTTATGGACCAAGTCACGAAGGTGCATGGCCAACAGACATTTACTATGGCAGTATTAACAATACACCTTGGACCGATGCCACTGTAAACAATACTGATGGGGTTAGGCCAGCCAATAGAAATGTACCAAGTGATGGCAAATTTGATGTTACCGTACTTCAAGAGTTGGTCACTTTAGAAGTAGGTAGGATTGATTTATCCGGTATGACAGCCTTTAAATTCAATGTGCCTGACACTGGAAACATTGAAAGAGAATTGTTAAAGAGATATTTTACTAAAAACCATGATTTTAGACATAAAAATGTGGTCATTAAGGAACGTTGTTTAGTTGATGACAATATTGGATTATTAACCGGCGGAACATACAATGAGCAATTTGCCGGAAATGCCTACAGAAATATGTCGGCTTTGATCAGTGATTCCGTAACTAAAAACAATACGTCTATTTATGACTACCGAACTACTTTAAGGACAAATGATTATTTGTGGAGTTTTGGGTTCGGTACAGGATCTTATGTCAATTGTTCAAATGTTGCATCTACAGCTCAATTGGCTGATACTGCACAATACATAAAAAGTGTGTTTAGTGGATTCATGGGGTCATTTTTTGGAGATTGGGATACTTCTAATAATTTATTAAGAGCGCCTCTTGCAGCAAAAGGCAATGTTCTGAATACTTTTTGGTGTGGAAGGCCAAATTGGTATTTTCATCACATGGGATTGGGTGAAACCATCGGTTATTCGACATTGAGAACACAAAATAACTACGATTCATTTTGGTCTGCTTTATATGGCCAGGCATTGGCTTTGTATCCCAATATGGCATATTTCCCATTTGAAATTCATCCATCATTGATGGGTGACCCAAGTGTCAGAATGCAGCCTGTTTATCCCGTTTCAAATTTCGCGGCAGTTCAAGACAGTTGCAGTACACAAAAATTCAAACTCACCTGGACCGCTTCTGCAGATACAGCAGTGCACACTTATTATGTTTACAGATCCAAACACATTGACAGTGCATTTCAATTATTGGCAACAACAAGCCAAACAATTTATCGGGACAACTCTCCTTTAACAGGAACGAATGTCTATATGGTAAGGGCTTCAAAATTGCAATCCAGTGGCAGTGGTACCTATTTTAATTTAAGTCAGGGTTTGTTTGATACTGTTTCAACTGCTTCATATAGAACGCCATTGGTGGATGCCGGCAATGATACTTTGGTTTGCAGAAATCAAGTGGTTAAAATTGGAGAAAAAGTAAATAATTCATTTCCAACGACTTATTTATGGACCCCTGGAAATTACAGCACTGATACAGTCAGTATTTCAGTAACTGCAAATTTGGATCATATTGTCACTGTTACCGATGTTGAAACAGGTTGTAAAAAAATGGATACGGTTTCATTGAGTACAATAGCGTTACCGGTTTCTGAGACAATATCAGCGACAACACAAACTTGCAGCGATACAGTAGGATGGAGCTCAACCAATAACAATGGGATCAATTATGAATACAGCTGGACTTTCCCATCTGGATCTTTAGTTGACACAAGTGGATTTGGATTGGTTTCACCCGGAACGATCACCTATGGATCTACAGGTTCATACACTGCGGGATTGATTGTAAGGGATACAGCAAGTGGTTGTTCAAATGGATTTACTGGAAATGTTGACATTTTATGTGTCGGATTATCAGTTAATTGGGCCGATTTGAAATGTCAAAAGTTTGGAGAAAGTACTGAAATTAGTTTCAATATCATTGATTATCAACAAATTGAATCAGTGGTTATTGAAGGGTTGAGTTTAGAGAATCAGTACATAAAAATTGGTGAATTAAAGATCACTAAAGACGGCAGGTACAAGTATGTAATTGAAAACAGCTCGAATTATAGAGGGGTAAGAATTTCATCTCGCAAAATTGATGGAAGTTTAGAGGAATTGGATTTTTGTCTTTGGAGTTCAGAAAAAGGACAAATTTTGGTTTATCCAAATCCTGTTGAGAGTGTATTTAAAGTTGTACTTGAAGATGCTTTTTTAAACATTAATTCAAGTGTAGTGATATACAACTCAATGGGAATAGAAATGTATAATTTCAAACATAATTTTGAAAATGGTGAATTGGAGATTAATTGTGAGAATTGGTTGAAAGGTATTTACACCATAGTGATTCAAAACGAAAAATCAATTAAAACCACTCAATTCATTAGATAATTTCAACATGCAAGGATTTAAAAAGCGCATTGTTGAATCGGTTAAATTTCATTTAAATTCTAAAATAGAAACCTTACAATCGGAATATCGATTGTATATGGAATCGGCTGCAAATGAAACCAAAAGCACAGCTGGTGATAAACACGACACGAGTAAATCGATGATGCAATTGGAACAGGAAAAATTATCCGGACAATTGAACCAATTGAAACAAATGGCATTGGCGGTTTCAAAGGTTGATTTAAACAAGGTTTGTAAAGTTGGAGAGTTTGGATCTTTAATAGATACGGATCGAGGAAAGTTTTTTATTTCAATATCTATACAAGGAATTCAGATTGACGGTGAAAACATTCAGTGCATTTCAATGCAATCGCCAATTGGAAAAGTATTCATGCAGACAAAGGTTGGAGATTTGTTGAAATTCCAGGACAAGGAGTTTCACATAAAGTCTGTTAGTTAGTTATGTGCCTCACAATTAACTAATTAAAACATATCCAAATGTCATATAATTAATATTATGTTAACTAAAAAAGTGAAGTAAAAGCCGGAGATTATCCGGC
>DASWYG010000084.1:0-16722 GCA_036405075.1 Bacteroidia bacterium
TAAATTTAATTGTCCAATTTTTTGTAAAGAATTTGCAAATTAGTAGGCATCCCGTATCTTTGCTATCCACATCATATTAACATATTGAGTGCAATTTTCTCAAACTGAGAAATTTGTTCTTGAACCAAATGCCATAAGTGCCTGTATAACAAAACATTGACTTATGGTAATTGATTTGATGTTACACAATACGAACGAAGATGGATAGACATAATACAAAAGAAAAAATGCGTTTTTACAGATTTGAGATTTTAACAACATTTAACCCTATTTATAATTTATCGTTTTAAGCGCTTTCCAAAATTTCGCGAACGTGAAAAATACGATCAATCCAAATGAAGTTAAATAAGGTAGTAAATGCCCTCATTTCGACTCTTTTCTTTATCAACAATGCTTGGTCTTGCATTGTTACCCCGTCATTTACCTATACCACCACACATAGCTGTGGTTTACCTACTTTCATCAACGCCTCCAATACTTCTACAGGTACCTTTGTTTCAGGCTCTAAATTTTGGTGGAAAGCCGATAATGCTCTCTTCTCAGATACAATCACCGGCACAGCATCATGCACATTGATGATCAAATACACCGGCAATGTTGCAATCAAATTATTTGTAAAAGATTCGGCCGGATGCATTGATTCAGTTACCACTACGGTTACTATTACTTCTAACGCCAAAACCATTCTAGACCAGAATCTCATTTATTCTCATTCTCCTACTTGGATGAATTGCCTCCAGTTCATCTCCGATCCTGACAGCTTCAGAATCAATTTTGAATCGGCAGATACCCTCAAAAATTTAAAAGTGATTTGGGGCGATGGAAATAGTGATCTAAGTGGCAACCAACTCCTTCCCAATACACCCAAATCCCATCTATACAACAACCTTGGTATTTTCAAATTGAAGATCATCACCACCAATGGTACATGCATTGATACGGTTTACGGCATTGTATACAATCAAAGACAACCTACTGCCGGTATCATTGGCCCCCCTTCGGGCAGTAACAGAGGTTGCGTACCTCACACATTGAGGGTCATCAACAACTCCTATAACATTTCAGATAATACCAATTTCAAAATAGAATGGGGAAACGGAGAAGTACAAACCCTGCCGTATACAGCATACCAAGACACCATTTATCACACCTATACCAAAGGCAAGGGAGTGTGCGCAGGTATCATTAAAATAACTGCTACCAATGTTTGTGGAAGTTCATTTACCACCTGGAACCCAATAGACATCAGCGACAAAGACAAAGCGGCTTGGTCGGTAACCAGCACATGTAATCCAACTGGTTCTTATGTTTTCCAAAACAACTCCTCAGATAATTATTGCCTGATCCCGGACATCAAAGAATATTTCTGGGACTTTGGTGATAGCACCACTGTTGGATGGACAACCTCTAAAGCACCTCAGTCTCACAACTATAAAAAGGAAGGCGATTACAATGTTAAACTCATCGCAAAAACCGCTTGTGGTAATGATACTTTTCAAAAGAAAGTATATGTCTACTATAATCCGGTTGCAGCCTTCATGTCTAGCAATGTCAGAGGCTGTAAACCCCTGAATGTAACTCTTACAGACACTTCCAAAGGTCGTGGCAATACCCGCAAATGGACAGTGGTCAACGGTTCAACAACTACGACTTACACAGATTCAATCATCAACATCACATTTACCTCTGCCGGCATCAATTCAGTTACATTGAGCGTCAGCAATATTTGCAACTCTTCGAGCATTACC
This sequence comes from Bacteroidia bacterium, assembly GCA_036405075.1. Lineage (GTDB taxonomy): Bacteria > Bacteroidota > Bacteroidia > NS11-12g > UBA955 > JABMMZ01. The sequence continues at coordinate 1,749 of DASWYG010000084.1, forward strand.
AAGAATTTTGTTGTGAATGACAAACCGGTTGCTGCCTTGTCTAATGTGAGCAATACTTGTATACCTGCAAAAATTTCATTTGGCAATGTTTCAACTTCATATTTCAACAACCCAACCTATACCTGGGATTTTGGAGATGGAACCGGTAGCACTCTGAAAAACCCACCACTAAAAACCTATTTGAACTCCGGCACATACACTGTCAAGCTGATCATACGAGATTCGTGCGGGGTAGACAGCACAAGCAGAACTTTTACAGCTTTTGGTTTACCGCAAGCCGTTCTCTCAGGCGACACCGCCGGTTGTACTTTCGATTCATTGAATCTCATCAATCGTTCAGTAAATTCAAATTCTTATGCCTGGGATTTCGGAAATGGCAATACCAAAGTAACTACCGATACAGGAGTTCTTAGATATGCTTATGCGGTTCAAGGTTCATACACCATCAAACTGATTGCTTCGGCAGGTTCCGGATGCAAAGACACCGCAGAAATGCCTGTGATCCTTAGACCGGGGGCTAAAGCGCAATTTAGTGTAGACAAACAATTCGCATGTAACCCTGCTACTTTTAAAGTCACCAATAACAGTATTTATGCACGTGATTACAGGTGGTATGCCAATGGTAAACTGATTTCAACCGCTTTCAATCCAAACGATACATTGTTGAACAATGATACCAGCAAAATAAGACTCACACTGATAACAACCAGTAATTCATCCTGTCAGTCTGACTCAGCCGTTTACACCTTCTTCACCCCTAAAAATCCAGTTGCTCAAATCACAGATAAAGATTCGGGTTGCGGACCGCTTACCATTCAGCTCAACAATACAAGCAGCAATGCATACAGCTATTTCTGGCAATCCGGTATAACTGGTGTTGTTTCCAATTTAAAAACACCGAGTTTCACCTATCCTTCAGCTATTTCAACAGATACGATTTACCGCCCAAAACTTGTGGTCAGTAATTGGGCCGGTTGCAAAGATTCTGCCACTAGTTCCTTAAAAGTTTATCCTATACCAGATGCTGTTTTTGATGTAGATAAAACATCCGGATGCGGACCATTGACCGTTCAATTCGTCAACAGTTCGGTCACAAATAATGCCTTGCCTACATCAACACTTTCTCATCATTGGAATTTTTCAAATGGTGATACTTCTGTGTTAACTTCTCCATCATCCATATTTATTGCCTCTCTTAAAAAAGACAGTATTTATCAAGTGGTGCTTACTGTTACAAGTCTCAATGCTTGCAAAGACAGAGACACTGCTTTGATAAAGGTTTATCCTCAACCTAATATTCGTTTTACACCCGACAAGCCTGCAGGTTGTGCAATACTTGATGTCAATTTCAACAACTCTTCTCTTCCCAACGATACCGGCAGCATTGCCATAATGAAATTTAGATGGAACTCAGGAAATGGAACGACATCAACCAATAAGAATTTTAATGCTTCTTACAAAGCCTCACTGAATGGAGATACTGTATACAATGTCATGCTGAGAGGAGAAACTGAGCATGGTTGTGCAGATAGTTTGATAAAACCAATTACAGTACACCCTCAACCTATTGCAGATTTCAACCCTGATAAAACTGATGGTTGTACACCACTCAGAATCAAAACCATCAACAGATCTTATTCACCTGATGCCGGACCTGTAACGCATCAATGGAGTTTCGGAAATACCTATTTCTCTACCAATAGAACAGACTCAAGCATATACATCAACAATTCGCAATCTGATGTCAATTACACCATACAATATCAGGTAATCAGTCAATATGGTTGCCGTGATACCTCATCTGCAATTATTACTGTTAGACCACAACCTAAGATAAAATTCACTGTCAACTCAGGCAAAATGTGTGCACCGGCATTGCTGGTGGTAAATGATTCTTCCATTAACGCATTCAAACACTACTGGTCTATCGGCTCAGCGGCTTCCATGGGTGGAAAAAAAGACACATTGCTGTTACCGGGTATGCAATTGTTTGACTCCACATACATTGTTTCACATTTTGTTGAATCCATTTATGGTTGTTTCAGCGATACCAGTTACCAAAAAGTGCAGGTAGTTGGCAAACCAAAAGCAGATTTCATTTTCTCAGGAGATTCTTTGTGTACTGATGAAAGGTTGTTCCTAACCAATTTGTCTTTGGGTAGTATTCAATACAAATGGACATTTGGCGACGGCAGTTCTTCAACTCAAATCAATGCCATTCACAAATACCCTGCAAGCAATGTTGCAAATAATGATACCACATTTAAAACAAGGTTAGAGGCAATTTCTTCTTATGGTTGCAGAGACACCATTGCTAAAAGTGTGACTTTGATCAATAAACCTTCTGAGAAATTTAAGTTCGACAAACAGTTGGGATGTACTGATCTTAGAATTGAACTGAACAATCCTTCAAATCGATTTAAGACGGTTTCTTGGGATTTTGGCGACAATACAAGCGAAATCAATAAAGATTCAGTCAGTCACGTTTTTGTAAACAATACCGGCAATCTGACATTTCAACCTAAAATAACACTCATCAGAAGTCGATACAATTGCATTGACACCACTTATCAATACGCCTTCATTTATCCCAAACCAACTGCCAATTTCAGGGTTTTACGCATTGATCCATGTAACGATGGAACTTATCAATTTTCTAATTTATCTCTGAATGCAACCGGTGTAGATTGGTACATAGACAGTAATTATTTCACTTCTGCCAATGCTTTCAATAAAAAGCTGGATGCCTCAGCATTTAAAGACTCTTTTTACCATGTCAGAATCATCAATCGCAATGCTTATGGATGCATGGACACAGCAGATCAAACCATCAAGGTTAAATCCAAATTGAAAATCGCATTTGAGAAAACACCTCCTATCAGTTGTGAAGATGCATTTGTGAAATTCACAAATCTGTCTACCAATTCGGTAAGGTACTTCTGGAAGTTTGGCGATGGTGCTCTCAGCAATGATGTCAATCCAACACATGCCTATAACTCATTCGGAAATTATCAAATAAAACTATACGGCTATGACAAAGATGGTTGTGTAGACAGCAGTGATGGTACTGCATTCTGCAAAGTATTGGAAAGGCCAAGGGCAGATTTCACTTTTAACCCTTTGAATCCAAAATTGCCAAATGCAACAGTCAATTTCTTTGCAACTCCGGGTATAGTTACTGCCAATGTAGACGATTTGATATACGACTGGAATTTTGGAGACAACACATATCCTACAGTTGACAAAGGTTTGAAAGACCCTGTTCACACGTATTTCAACCCCGGTAACATTGCAGTCTCATTAATGGTAAGCAATCAGGGTTGTAGCGACAGCATTGTCAAGTATATTTTCGTAGAATATGCCAAACCTGAGCCTGCATTCACTGCCGACACTTTAGAAGGGTGTTCGCCTTTTAGGGTTAAATTCACCAATACCACTAAGTATGCTACTTCCTTCAGATGGATGTTCGGAGATGGCACACCGGATGCCATAGACGAAAATCCGACACATATCTTCGACTTACCGGGCACTTTTGATGTAACACTAGTGGCAACAGGTCCTGGGGGTGTTACCACATTGAAGAAAAATTTATTGATCACGACTTATCCTCGACCATTCCTGGATTTTTATACCAACAAAAGATTTTTGACGCTTCCAAATGCCCTGTTCAACATGATGAACAATAGCAACTCAGTGAAGAATTCATGGGATGTGATAGACAGTACCGGGGCAATTGTTCAATCTTCAAAACTTCGCGACCCTTCATTTATATTGAACACAGTGGGCCTTTATGACATAAGATTGATAGGCACTAACTCTTATGGATGTGTCGACACATTGATAAAAACAGACTACATTGGAACACTCACTCAAGGCTATGTTTATGTTCCAAATGCATTTTCACCAAATAAGAATAGTAAAAATGATGGATTTTACCCTTCTTTGTACAATGTCATGGATAGGAACTACAGTTTCGAGGTATTTAACAGATGGGGGGAAATGGTTTTCCAGACCAATGACATACACGACTTTTGGGATGGTACATTCAAGGGAAATGTTTGCGAGCAGGATGTATACATCTGGACAGTCAAAGGCGAATACTACAACAACGATCTGTTCTCTTTCAGGGGAACAGTAACACTACTACGATAAAAATAAAAATCAACTGATCATTATGGGACGAATCAACAATCAAATTACCGACTTCCTCACCAATATCTTCGGAAAGATAAGATTGGTTAAAGCTAAAAATGAAGACCACAATGTGTTTAAAGAACGTTACAGCAACTTCCGAAACTTTGCTTTCCTTTGGAAAGACAGCTTCGAGAAGCAGGCCATGCCTACTGACAAAGAAATAGTTTTTTCAAATTATTTCGGTTTCGGCAGTCACATCGATTTTATAAAACGACTGATTGGCAAACCTGTAACAGCCTTTGAAAATACCGAATTCAACACCATCATACTCATGTACATCATCAATGTGCATGGATTCAAAGTTCATTTTGAACTGCATTTTTATGATCAAAAACTCTTCTGTATCAACTACAGATACCTGAGCATTAATGATGCAGAGAAAAAAGAACTGGTGCAAACCTTACTCAACAAATACAACATCAGTGGATCATTGGATTTTGGCTCTTCCATCATCATCGATCAATTTGGCAATGGCTTATTGATAGAAGATGGCAAGCAATTTTCAGTGAACTACATTTCGCCTAACAGTCGTGTTCGCGATTTGGCAAATTCGTATTTGGAAAGCAGGAAATACACCGGTTAAGCTTTACGCCAACTTTTACTGACTTAAAACAATCTCACGCCAAACTGATAGCCCAACCAGGCTTTCTGTGTGTAATTGCCACCATAAGACCAAATTTGGTTCTCATTGCCAAGTTTAGAGAATCCTGTATCATATCTTGGGTCACTTACCTGATTGATCATGTGATTCAAGGAGCCATTTCCAAAGACGGCAAACCCTTTGAACAACCTGATCTCAACACCAACATTCAATCTGTTGAGCAAGTTCAAATGTTCTGATGCCAGATTATAAGTGAGGTGCTGCGAACCAATATCTGTGGTCAAATAAAATGTTTTATTCAATTTTGCTCTCCAACCTATTGAGAAACCGTAAGACATTAAGGTCCCTGAATCAACATAAGGGTATCTGCTGTTGAATGAAACGACCGAATAAAATCTACCTGAACCTGATCTGTAGGCCAGTCCGTATTGATCCAAATCGTTTTTACTGAGCTCCAATTGGTGCATGCCATTTTTAATGAAATTCACTATACCAATGGCTATACCTTCACAAGTATCTGCAACGTTCACAATGCCAATTTGGAAACCTCTCACTTTTCTGGCGACATTTAACAACCCTGCTATCTGTCCACCATCCAATTCATTGGCAACATTCAATAATCCTGCAATTTGCATACCTCTGCCATATCCGGCAGTTAAATTCAACAAGCCAGCTAATTGTACACCATCAAATGATGATGTATTGATGTTCAACAAACCTGCCGCTTGAACTGCCCTTATTTCAGATAGATTCAAATTGTATAAACCTGCTGCCTGAAAGCCTTCTACTGTGCCAATATTGTGATTGAACAAACCTGCAAATTGTGCACCTTGTGTTTTACCTCCAACAATATTTGCAAGTCCGGCAAACTGTGCACCTGTTACATTCCTGCGCACAATGTTCACCAATCCTCCAAACTCTGCTCCATTCACTCCACCATTGTATCCAACAAGAGTGTTAAATGAAAACTTATTTTCTACCAAGCCACTCAAAGCACCATTGGTACTTAAAGGTGGTATGAAAGTAAACTGCCAGTCGCGACTGAATGAATCTCTGATGTTGCGGTTGCTGACCTTTTGATATGTACCAACAAACCATTGACCCAACTTGGTTTCCTCCACTTTAATTTTCTGCTTCAGTGTATCTACCCATGCCAGGCGATTTCCCGGTAACGTATCTGTTTCAATCTGCAATCTTCCCGAATCCACCATTATAGGTTCTCCGTTTTCATCTTCAATGACGACGATGCTGCCTTGTTTAGGATTCAATGGCATCAGGTTGATGTTGCAATCTATCACTCCCCCTTCCACATAATTGAGTTTAATTACAGTATCTCTGTATTCCGGATGAGTTACTTTCAATTCAAACTCCGGTGTTGTTGAAACCAGAGCAATTTTGTAATAACCATAATCACCGCTCAGTGTATTGGCCAATGTGGTTTTATTGTACAAACTGACCGTATAGATCGGATCACCATTCAACACATCTCGCACATATCCATTGACCACTATGTCGTATCGACTGATCTTTTTCTCACTGCCTGCATCAATTTTATTGCTGGCTTTTGCCGGAATTTTCTTTTGCAAAATGAGATGATTGCCAATTTGCTGATAGGTAACCGTATTGTTGAACAGATTGTCCAATATCTCTTTAACTGTTCGACTTTCGGCTTGCACAGAAACAATTTTATTGGTCTTCACCACTTGAGCACTGTAGGAAAAATTGAATTTTCCGGTTTCAGAAATAACTGTCAGCGCTTTGCCCAAAGTTTGATTGACGATTTGAACTGAAATTCTTCTTTCCAATATTGGTGTTTGAGCCTTACTAAGAATTGGCAAACAGAGGAGCACTAGGCTCATCAAAAATATAGACTTTTTCATCTGCATTGCCCTCCTTTTATGGTTGCTGTTCTTCCGTCTTCAGACAAGATCAATTGACCGCCAATGGTGGCAGCTATCACTGCAGCCACATTTTGAAATCCATCTTTGCTGCTGAATTTCGCAGTTATTCTGCAATCGCTCTGAACATCCATAAAGATCAATTCACTACCTTTAAATGCAGCTTCTACATCTTCTACTACAACCTTTAATGCACTTTCATTGAATTCGAGTTCACCGGTGGCATACTGAAAATGATTGTTACTCAAGCCTTGAATAGGCGACAAGGTACCATTCTTTTGATTGAACACTGCTCCCATTCCGGCCGTTAGTATTAGATCACCTTTAGGTGTATTGAATTTGACCTTTCCTTCTCTCACTTTTACAGTTGTTTGCTGTTCATCTGTATTAATTTCAAACTCGGTTCCAAGTACTGTTACTTCACTGTTTCCACATGCTATTGTGAAAGGATGGGCTGTATCTCTTGCTACATCAAAGAAGGCAGTTCCTTTTTCCAAAATAACCCTTCTTGAGTCTTTGAAATTTTCAGGGTATTTGAATTGACCTGATTTTAGTACCACTCTTGATCCATCTTTGAGATTTAATGTAGAGGGTTGTGAGTTGGCTATAGCAGTCAACATTTGAGTTGCTGATGAATCAGAATTTCTAAACAAAACCAGCGATAAACCAATGATGACTACAATAGATGCAGCGGCCATCCAATAGTTTTTGAACGATACGATTTTGCCTTTAGGTGCTTCTATTTTTGCATTCACTTTGTTCCAGGCTTTCTCAACATCCAGACGTGGTCGTTCATTGAGATTTGCGCTACTTTCCCAGAGCTTTTGCAATTGTTTATAGTGTTGTTCGTTTTCTAACGAAGCATGTCTCCACTGATCCACCATGGTCAGTTCATGCTGTTCTGCCTCACCTGCGAGGCATTTCACAATAATGTCTTCGGTTACCATGATGCGAATTGGATTAAAATATTTAAAATGATAATGGTAATGACGAGGTAATCAGAAAGGTTCTGCCTCATCAATTTAAGCGCTTTCCCCATCTGGTTTTCGACGGTTTTAACGGATATGTTCAGTACTTCTGCAATTTCTCTGTATTTCAAGTGTTCAAATCTGCTCAATTGAAACACGAGTCTGCATTGCTCCGGTAGTTTTGTGAGGGCGGTTTCAATACGCCTTTCTAACTCCCTCAATGAACTTTCCGAACGGAGCTCGCCGGATGGTTCTTCATTTCCTTGCATTTTGATGTATTTGTCTTTTACTTTCTGATGTTTGATCTCATTCAGTGAAGCATGGTAGACAGCTTTATAAAGGTAGGATTTAACCGATACCTCCAGCCTTAGCGATTCTCTTTTTTCCCAGAGTTTGACGAATGTGTTTTGGACCACCTCCTCGGCTGCATCCATGTCTTTCATCCATGAATTGGCATAATGACAAAGGCTTTCATAGTATTGCCTGAACACCAATTCGTATTCGTTTCTGTCAATCATCCAACCTGTCGTTTCCATTTGGTTTTAATCATTGAATCGCAAAGATAATGCTGTCTGATCATTATTGAATCTTTGTTACTTTTCCACTTCCTGAAATATTTGCATTTACAGCCGGATTACCCCTGTATCGTACGTTTCCGCTGCCTGATATACGAGCATCCAACCTGTCTGTTGCATAAGCTGTGATGTCTCCTGATCCACTGATATTAGCATCTACTGTGCCCACTTTGAGCCATTCAGCATAAATGTCTCCTGATCCACTGATGTTGTATTTGGCGCTCGGACAAGTACCTGTTCCCACATGGCTGATACTGCCGCTGCCACTGATAACGGCACTGAAATAATTGTTAACACTGCCTCTGATCTTAATGTCTCCACTGCCACTCACATTTGCATTCAAATTGTTTGCATTGAAATCATCCATAAAATTGATGTTGCCACTGCCGCTCACATCCACATTTTCTATATAAGGCATGTGAATTCTAATGGTAATTGGATTGTACTTTCTAATGACTGTGCGATAATCAATACAAACTTTCAATGTGCCACCGTTGATTTTGGTTTCAATCACATTCAAAATATTCTGTTGACCCACCAATTCTATATCATAAGTACTGTCTCTGATGATTTCAATGTCGGCATCTATCGACAATGAAACTGAAGTGAATTTACCCGAATTGCGGGTATTCGTAACGTTAGACCCTTCTCCTTTGATGAAGTATCTGTCTCTTCTGCAAGAAGTAAATAAGAGTATACTGCTTACTAAAAATGCTGTGATGATGATATTTTTCATTTCTATTTTTTACTTTTATTGTTGTTTTAAAATTCTATTTTATAACTGAAAACCGGCAACAAAGGTGTTTGATACCACGTCTTAACTTCTTCCTTATCGACATCGTAATAAGTGCCTCCAACGTTTTTATGATTGCTGGCATTTTGAATGTCTAAACTCCAGATGCTGTTGTATTTTTTATGATTGATCCTGTAACTGATCTTAATGTCTGTTCTGAAATAATTTGGCAATTGTATGCTGTTCACTTTGTTCTCATCACTGATAGGCAAATTGTATAACCTCGACTTTTCTACATCAATTGGAGTTTGTCTGAATCCGCCATACCAAACAGTTTTAAAGTTCAAACCCAAAATTCTTTTATCACCTCTCATCTTAATTTCCTTGCCTGCGGTTACCATCACTGAATGACGTCCATTGAAACGTGTATCATACCATTTTCCATTTCCTGTTGTGTATTTGCTTTGGTACAATGAAGTTGAAATGAGGTAGTAGAACCCTTTGGTTAAAGACTTTTCCATGGTCAATTCCACACCGTAATTTTTTCCTAATCCTGTACTTTCTAATTTTTGAGAGATGGTACCAAAACTCATGTTCAATACAGATGCGGTGCTGCCTTCAATACCGGATGGAATATTGTACAAATGCTGATAATAGGTTTCCAATTTGAATCTTATACCTGAATTGATTGTTTGTTCAATTGAAGCCACCAGATGATGAGATTTACTCAAACCCAATTGTTTATTCGGATACGTTTTGTTGCCATTCGAATCGACGACTTCAGCAAAATAAATACCCGGTAATTGCAACTGGCTGTGTAAGCCATATCCCAGGCTGAATGCTCTTTTAGAATTAACATCATACCTCAATGACAGACGTGGTTCTGCCGAATAAGATTTATTGAGCATCATGTATGTGGTGTGAGCACCTGCAAACAAACTCAGCTTTCTGTCGATTTTGATCTTAAATTGTGCATAAGCCTGACCATAGTCTGTTTCACCTCTGGTATTCATATAAGTTCTCATGACGTACAAACTGTCCAATTCTTTTTGAACCGCTTTGTAATTCCAGTGATTGAGAATGATACCGGCTCTCAAATGCACATTGGGACTGATCTTGTGATTCATCATGCTGTGCAATGAAACTTTGCCATTGTATACTGTATTTTTCCAATGCGTGTACAACACATTGTAATTGTCTTTGTAGTATTCACCTATATCGGAGATACTATTGGCCGAATAAAGCAATACCGATCTGAATGTGGTGTGTTTGCCAGCATTGATGGTATGTGTTAATCCCGCAGCACCTGTATTGCTGCCATAAGTCATACTGTAACGATCGTAAATGGTTTCCCACTTGCTCGAATCTTTAGGTGCATTACGGTATTGATTGCTCAATCCTCCAAATCCAAAGACTGAAAAAGTGCCTATTTTACTTTGAGGAAATACCACATTGAATGAAAGGTCTTGAAACAAAGTGGTACTGCCTGTTATGTCAATACCCATTTTTTGAAGAATTCCCAAAGTTGAATATCTGTAATTCACCAGATAACTGCCGCCTTTTTTTGACAAAGGACCTTCAGTGGCCAGATCAATTCCCAAGAAACCGGCTTGAAATGTGTACTCTCTTTTTTTGATATTTCCCTTCCTCAATTTTAAATCGAAAACACCACTTAGTGCATTGCCATATTCTGCCGGAAATGCGCCTGTATAGAAATCTGAATTGCTGAGCAATTGTGCACTTAAAATCGAAATCCCACCTCCACTGCCTGTAAAATTGGCAAAGTGATTGGGACCGGGTATATCAATTCCCTCCATTCTCCACAACATTCCCGCAGGAGAATTTCCTCTGATGACAATGGTGTTATTGCCATCATCTGCTCCTACAACACCAGCAAATGATGTTGCCATACGGGCCGGATCATTGATGGCGGCTGCAAATTTTTGTGTTTCTTCAACTGAAAAAGATCTCGCACTTACAGTTGCCATATCGTTAAGTGGTTTTGATTTTACAGCATTTCCCTTTTTACTGAACCCCTTCATCATTTTGATGTTTTCTTCCATCAAAATATTTACGACCAGTTCTTTTCCACTGTTTAAAAGTATAGAAGGGATAACAGCTTCGCCATAACCCATTAAACTACCCGACAGATTGTGTCTGCCGACTTTTACATTTTTGATTTCATAATTGCCATTGGTATCAGAAGTGTCACATAAAGTGGTATCGCCATCCACACAAACAGTTACACCTGATATTGGTGTCTGTAAGTTTCGGTCCAAAACCTGTCCTCTGATGGTCTGTTTGTATTGCTGAGAAAATGCGGGTAAGGCAAACAATAATGCAATTACCGACAATGTGTTGTAGAGTTTCATCAGTCATAGGACACTCACCCTGTGAAATACCCCTACGCACTTTTTAAAAAAAATTTAATTTTCTTTAAAACTCCTTGATTTTATTGACTTCGGAAGAAATGTGAATTTTTATCTTTCAGTACTTAAGTTGCACTTTGATGAGATACCTTCGCTCAAGTTCCAACAACCATTCAGGATTAAAATTGTCCGGCAATATCAATTCCTGAATCTTTTCACCCGGAACTATCTTGATCTTATCAGAAATGGCATTGATGTACACGTTCATGCTGAATCCATTTTCAACGCCTTTCCATTTGTATTTCAAGATGGTTTTACCCGATTTGTTTTTTGACACTTGAAGTTTCAATACTGGCAAACTTGTCCTTGAAAGATATTGCTTGAAAAAGGGCTGATAAGTGCCTCCTGCCATCGAATCCATATAATTAACAACAGCACGTGTGTCTGTTAGTTGATGTGAGAATTTTGTACCCATTCCATATAAGATCTTGAACCAGATTGAATCATTGCTGACGCTGTTCCTCAGTGTGTGAAGCATCCAACTGCCTTTGTAATAAATGTCATTGTCTTTCCAGCCATGGTAATCGATTCCAATAGGGCCTAAAAGAGTTCGCTTATTCACGATCTTAGCTTTTTGAGTCATCAGATAATCCGTAGCAAGTCCAATGTCATAACGTTGTTCGAGGTAGATGAACTCTGTATAGGTGGTAAAACTCTCATGTATCCACATATCTGCGGGGTCTCTGGCCGTAATGCTGTTGGCAAACCACTCGTGACCGCTTTCATGAACGATGATGAAATCAAAACCAAATGGATGGTATTTGTAATTGTTGCCATAAGCCACACAACTTTGATGTTCCATGCCCCAATAAGGAGTTTCCACCAGCTTGTATCCATCTTCATAGAATGGATAAGGACCAAATGTCTTCTCAAAAATATCTAACATTGAATCGACTTCCAAGAAGTGCTTCTTTGCTTTTTCAAGGTTATAAGACAACACATAATAATCCAGCGAAAGTTTATTGCTGAGACCTCCTACATCATTAAAATGAACGTATTTACCGACATTAACTGAAATATTGTAATGATTGATAGGATTGAGTGTTTTCCATAGAAAACTTCTATACCCTCCGGATTCATTGGCTACACGAATCAGCTTACCATTGGAAACACCTGTTAATCCTTCCGGAACTATCAGCTCCATACTCATACTGTCTACTTCATTGTCCCATTTGTCTCTGCATGGCAACCAAATACTGGCACCTTTACTTTCACAAGCCAAACCTACCCAAGCATTGCCCTCTTTATCCTGCGACCAAACAAAACCACCTTTCCAGGGTGCTTGTATAGCCACTTCAGGTTCGCCTGAATAACGCACTTTTAAGACACCTTTTTCACCTTTGTTTAATGCATTTCCCAATTGAATGTATATTTTTTTTAAACTCCTTTTAAACTTCAATTCTTTGTCTTTAAAAGTGAGGGATTCTATTTTCAATCTGTGGTCCAAATCCAAAACAATGTTTGAATCGCGACACTCCATTTCAAAGGTGATGACATTCGTTCCTTGAATCGATTTTAAATTAGGAAATACTTTCAATGAAATGGCATAATGTCTCACCTTCATTTTGTATTCACTAACACCTCCGGGCAATGATTTGGCTTGGCTAGAAAATGAAACTGTAAAAAATAAAATTAATACTAATAGAAAAGGTTTGGATCGCATGTGATTTACATTTCGGATTCGGGAATGCTGATGATGAATGTGGTGCCAATTTCAGGTTGACTGCTAATTTCGATGGTGCCGCCGAGTGCTTCAACTTGAGTTTTGGTCATATTTAATCCCAATCCTTTGCCTTCAACATTCAAATTGAATCGTTTGTACAATCCGAAGACTTCTTTACCATATTTTTCCAAATCAATGCCCAAGCCATTGTCTGTAATTTTAATGACAATGGTTTGTGCCACTCTGCTCACATCGATCATGATTTCCGGATGTCGATCGGGCGCTTTGTATTTGATTGAATTGTTGATCAGGTTGTACAGTATACTCTTGACATAACTTTTAATGCTGAACACAGTTCTGGCATTATCGGCAATGTGCACTCTGACAAAAGTATTGGAGTCGATGATCTGTTTTTCGAGTGTATGTTTTATACTGGAAATGGTTGATTCAAAATCAACGATTTCTTTCTTGGAATTGATGTCTGATCGCGCTGCCAAAATGATGTTCAAGTCTTGAATCAACTCATCTATTTTTTGAATAGAAACCTGAATGTGTCCAATGATCTTAACTCTTTCTTCCTCTTCCAAAGTCGGCATGTTGAAAATCTCTGAAAGTCCCATTAAATTGGCAATTGGTGCTCTCAGGTTATGCGACACGATGTAGTTGAATTGCATCAACTCATTGTATCGCTTGGTCAGTTCATTCAACAACTTGGTTTTTTCTGCTTCAGATGCTTTTAGTAAGTCGAGACTCTCCTTTGCTTCTGTTACATCTCTGATAGCACTTTGAGTGCCCTTAATGACACCACCTTCTTCTATCTTGGTAACGCGTGCTTCAAACCAACGTCTTTCACCATCTTTTTTTAACCCTATGTATTCAAATACGGTGCTGACATCCTCACCTTCCATCCTTTTTTTGTGTCGACTGATGATGTCTTCTTTGAATTCAGGAGCCACATAATCTATAAATTCAAAGTCCGGCAGATCACTTTCTGTAATGCCGATCATTTCTAAGAAACGCCTGTTGGCAAATGTCACTTTACCGTCAATGTCATCTATGATCAGTCCATCACTGATATTTTCAACCACATTCTGATACCTCAATCGCTCTGTTTCAAGTGATATTTCAAAGTTTTTTTGTTCAGTGACATCTTGAGTGGTGCCAATGGATTTATATGGTTTTCCTTTGTCGTTGTAAAAAGTTTCGCATTGTTCATTCACAAATTTGATGTTGCCATCCGGTAAAATGATTCTGTGAACAATGTTATAAGGCTGTCTTTTTTCGAGTGAATATTTATAAGCCTGATCGACATATAATCGGTCTTCAGGATGAACAGATAATAGGAAATCCGAATAACTGCTCGGTGCGGGGAGATAATCCAAACCAAAAATGGCAAAAATCTCTTTGGATCCTATCATGATATCCTTTTCAATATCATGTTCCCAGCTGCCGATTTTTGCAATTCTTTGAGCTTCGTTTAACCTTGCTTCATTCTTTCTTAAAATCTCCTCTTGATTTTTTCTTTGTGAAATATCAAAATTACTTATGATGATGCGCTTCACATCCTTTTCGAATTTTGAAATGTGTGCAAAGTACCATTTTTCACCTTCAGGTGTGATACATGGATATTCCAATTCGAAAAAATCTGTTTGATTGGTCAATACCGACTCTATACCATTCCTCAATTTATTGGCATAAATGTCTCCGTGGTCGCGCAATTCATTGAGGCGATTGAAATAGTTTTCACCGGGACCTACTTTACAAAGCAATGGCATCTTAGATTGCTTGTAACTCTCCAACCAATTCTCATTGACCTTCTCCACCTTCCCATCTTCATCAACGATGGCAATTTTGGTGTGAAGTGATTTAATAATGGTCCTGTTTAGTGCCTCACTTTCTATTAAGGCATATTC
>DASWYG010000085.1:0-5864 GCA_036405075.1 Bacteroidia bacterium
ACTCCCGTTATTGTTGAGGGCAATAAAGGAACCTGGGTTTATGTATCGGCTCAAGACCAATTAACGCAAGAGTCAATACAATTGAATAGTAAAATTGATGAAGAGGTAATTGAAATGCCAAATCAAGTCTTGGTGGAGCCTGATCCAATAAATGTTGTAAGTAATGAATATCATTTAAAGGTGTATTTCAAGCCAGAGGTGGCTGATAAAATGAAATCGGAAATTGATCATTACATGATCAACAGCAGGAATTATTTAGACTGCGATTTCAATATCAATAGAATGGCTGAGGATTTGGGCTATACAAGCAGACAATTGTCATCTTTGCTCAACAGTCATTCTTTGACAACATTTAAGGATTATGTCAATCGCTATCGCATCAATTTGTTTATAGACAAATACAAAAACGATCCAAAATCAAATGATAAAACCATGGAAGAATTGGCCATGGAATGCGGGTTTCACAATCGCTATACATTCATTCATGCTTTCAAACGGATAAATGGTAAAACACCAAGTGCTTATTTCAGTCGGTACCTGAGTCCAAGTTGAATTGAACACCATGCAAAAAGACAATTTTTCACATGATTCTGAAGCCTATAGAACCTATAGACCGGATTACCCCCAAGAGCTTTTTGATTACTTAAAGAATTTACCAGTGGGTAAGGAATTGATGTGGGATGTGGGAACCGGTAATGGTCAGATGGTAAAGGGAATGGCAGATGGGTTTAGAAGTATTGTGGCCACTGATATCAGTGCAGCACAATTGTCGCAGGCGCCATTGTTTGATCATGTTCATTATTCGGTTCAGGCAGCCGAGCAAACCAATTTTCAAAAGGGGGCAATTAATCTGATCACCATTGCGCAAGCCATACATTGGTTCGATTTCGATCGTTTTTATCAAGAAGTAAGAAGAGTGTCGGCCAATGATGCGATCATAGCTGTAATTGGTTATTCTAGGCCCAAACTCCAAGCAGAACTGGATCAATTGCTTGACGAATTTTATACCCTGACAGTAGGGCCTTATTGGGACAAGGAGAGGCACTATATTGATGAAGGATACAAAACCATTCCTTTTCCTTTTACTGAATTGGAACGGCCTGATTTTTCGATGTACTATGAATGGCATTTAGCTCATTTAATTGGTTATTTGTCTACCTGGTCAGCGGTTAAACATTACAAAACACAAACGGGTAAAGATCCATTGACTGAATTTAAATTCAAACTTGAGTCTGTAGTTGACCCAAAAGCAGTTTTAAAAGTAGAATTCCCTTTGTTGTTAAGAATAGGAATGGTCAATTAAGTTGACTGGTTTTCTTTGTGATTTTCTCTGTCTTCAATTTTTCTTCTTTCCAATATAGAGTATACCACAGCGCCATTGGTGTCGCTAATATCGCCAAAGTTATGAATATCCGTTAAGAAGCAATCATCGTAACTTTCAATGCGCCAACGCGCCAGTTCATAATCACTGTTTAAATAGGGTTCTGAATTGTTTTTTTCTTGTTTCTTAATTCGGTTATATGCGTCTTCAAATGATTTGGCTTTAATGAGCACATATCTTTCTTCGAATATTGATTCTTCTTCTTTGCTGATTTCTTTATCCAATACAGCTGTCATTTTCATGCAATAGTATTGGAAATTGTGTTTGTTCCTCACCCTTTTGGCACCTTCCAATTTGTGAATGATGATGCCACCCTCGCCAATGCATTTGTGTTTTTTAAGTCGACCTAAAGCTATAAATGGTATTTTGGCTTTAATGCCAATAGGATTATTTTCATTTCCCAATAATTCATATTGTTCAAAAAGGCCGGTGTCCAGAATGCTTTTGAGTTTTTGTTGCCTGTCCTGATTCACCAGTTGCTTTCTTTTTTCAATGCTTAGCTGCCGAATTGAATCGAGTTCAATGGGTTTAAAATAGATACTGACCTCGGCTCTTCTGCTGCTAGAGTTGTAGTGAGGATCGATTTTCCATTCACCGGAGTTGAAAATTTTGTTCATGTCGTCTTTGTTTTAGAGTTGAATGAACCTCTTGCAATTTAAGGGTCGGATTGCATTTTTCTATGCCTGATTGTATTGCAGGTTCAAGTTTTAATGAGTGTTACTGTTTTGTTCCGACCTTTCATTATCATCTTGTTTTTCTTTTTGCTGATTTTAAATCCATTGAAGTATTGATAATCCCAGTCAATGGATAGGTTGTATTGAAGTAAGAAGTAATTAGATTTCTTTTCTTTAGGCTTAATGACCGGCATACGTCCAAAGTCGCCATAGAAAATGATCTCATCCACTTTGTTTGTTTTAAATTCACAATACACAGATGGGTATGGGTATTGTAGATCATACATTAAGGTCTTAGAAAAGGTGCTGGTGTCGTTTTTAATGGCTAAATACTGCAAATAAAAGAAGCCGGTGAGGCTATCATAAGTTTGCACCCTGACTTTCACCATGCTGTCTCCAAGTTCGGGTAAATGGGATTCAAAGAAACGGTATTCATTTTCTTGGTATTTTGAATGTAAAACCACTTTGTTTCTCTTTATTTCCCAAGTGCCGGTGGTTGTGATGGTTTTATGCGCCCTGGGGCCAAACATTGGTTCCCATTCGTATCGAAATGTCATGTTTTCCATCAAAATCAGCCGGGTACTGTCTATGTTTCTTGTTCTGCTTCCGTCCATATTGATTCTATAGGAATTAGAATCTATGGTCAGATAGGTGCCCGAATAATCTTTGATCTTGCTGCCATATAATTTGGTGCCGCTAATTAAAAACAGTAGGAGATATGACAGGTGTTTTAGTTTCATTTTTATTGGGATGACAAAAATCCCTTTATACAAGTATATAAAAAAAATACGGATTAACAAATCCGTATTTTATTAAATAGAAACAATTAAAGATCAAAATAATCTTTGATCAGATTTCAATCTTAGTTGATGACAGAGTTGATCCGAACTTAATTTGATGGTTTTAAGTTAGAGTCAACAAATGTCTTGGAGGTCCTATGCCGGATTAATGGCAATGGTTGAGAACTGATTCGTGGAAACTTCAATGAGTATCCTAAAAATCATCCTTCGTTTTAGTTTTGTAAGTCTTTGTAAAATCATTTTGTCGTGTGTTGTATTGAATTTTCAATTACAAATAACGTTGAATCATGATTTGAAGATATAATGACTTTAATAAAGTTAATCTGTTTTGCTTATATTGAGACTGTTTTGCATGAATTGTTTTGATTTGGGAGTGTTGTTGTTTAAATCTTTTCTGATAAGATTTAACAATAAGGTAAAATTGGACCTTTATTGTTTTCTCAAATCAAGTCTTATAATTTATAAATATCAGATTTGTTGAAGATTAGTTAAACGAAATAGGGGATATTCTTCTCAGAATTTGATCAGTTGTCATCATCAACATAACCATCTTCGTCAGAACCGGCATATTGTTTTGGCGTTTTTCCGGTCATTTGTTTGAACACTCTGAAAAAACTCGAGCGTGAACTAAAGCCGGCATTTTTTCCTATACCTTCAATGGTTAAGTTGTTGTGAGATCCTTTTTCAATTTGTTCAATCACATAATTTACCCTCAACATATTTCTGAATTCTGTAAAAGCATATTGATTGTAATATCTGAATAAGTATTCAATATGATAATGAGGAACCTGAAGTTGATTGCTAATGGATTTCATATTGAAATCGGGATCGGTAAAAGGCTGAGTGCCCATGTACTCATTGATCAGTAAAATGTATTGAGAAACTTTTTCATTCTCAATTGCCACTTCGGTTTTCAAGGCATTTGATACATCTTGATCCCCTTTGACCCAACCGTATTTATCAAAATTTAATTCAGAAGTAGGTGTAGTTTTAACTGTTTCTGTTTGGTTGGCAAGTGGAATAGGTTTCACTACATTTTCCGAAATTTTTATTTCTTGTAATGTCTCAAATGTGTGCTCTTTGTGTTCAACGACCGGTAAGCTGGATGGTAATGATGGAATACCAAAAAGCAAATCGGACTCAATTAGTACCCTCGAAAACAAAAACAACAATACCACACTCCTGATGAAGTTCAGTCCAGCTATGCCTATTTTGGTTTCGTAATGCCAGGCCCAGTTCAATATGGCTGATAAGAACAACAGAACAAATAATAAAGTGAAAATGATGAGTATGGTCCAAATCCAATTCCTTACTTTATTGATTTGGGGATGCTCATTGTTTTGTTTGGGTAATTTTTTGATGACCATATACCAGGAAATGATCAAATAAATTGTGCTGGCAGCGAACAGCATATAAATGTGAGCGATCAGTGGTATGTAAAAGGGTATTTGGTTGTTTTGTTCGTCGATGAGTTCTTGCGAGGGGATGTGAAAATGCCCATTGCTTGAATAATTGAACAAACCATAGGCAAATGGTAAAAGAAATGCCAGAGCAGGCATCAACATGTGAATCAAATCCTTTTTTTGAAAGGGTTTGTCATCAATCATCTTTCTAAAATAAAGATAAATTGAAGGTGAAATCAAATAATAGACAAAAGAAACTCTACCAATTAGAAAGTTGTTGGGAATGGCGTCAATCTGTAAAAGGTAAATGTTAAGTGAGCGATAAGAGAGGGCAGTAAAGGCTATGCCTAGAATGAAATTCACCTTCCTGTTGTGCACAGAAGAGAACAAGAGCATGCCGGCTATGACAAACCCAAAAATTGCGGTGATAAGATTCAGTAGACTAAGATTACCCATTTTGAAACCAATAGAAGTTAGGAAAGTTGAAACTTCAAAGCATCACCGCAATAATAGAAAATATTGTACAGACTTTAAGAAATGAATGTTTGATGATATCAACACTACTTGCATAAGTGTGTAGAATTTATTCAAAGGCTATCAGTCTTTTTCAGTTGCTTGTTAGAAGAATCTATAATGTTTTGGCCCAAAAAATCAATGTGATATCTAGTCGAAGGCCTCATTAACTCTAATTTTCAAACCAATAAGCTTGAATGATAAATCCGTTCTTGATTTGGTTAAAATAAGTTCGATATGAATTCTAAGATTTATTCAATTATTCCTGATAGGGTATACACCATCTATAAGGAGCTTTCAAAGGTTGATACCAGCCACTTGGGTTGTTTTTTTCGCAATTGGTGTCAGGGCAAGGTAGTTCGAGCATGCTTTCAAGTTGATTGATCACTGCGGATAAATACAACCGAATTTCCACTTTTTGATTTTTTGCTTCAAGATCGCCGATTTTATAGTACATCAAGTGAGTGAACTGGATAGGACTGTTGAAGCGATTGAATGAAAGTGAATCTATCATCTCATTGCTTTTTAAACGTTCGTCTTTTATCAAATCTATTTCAACAATACTGCTCAATGTTTTTCGAGAATGAGGCGGTATGATGAGTAAAGTTTCCTGACCTATCATCGTGGTGTTTGTGTTTGAATTGATGCTTGCTGTATTGGTTTGATTGAGTATAACATTTCTGTTGATACTTGCTGTGCCATTGGTGACGGAAACTGCGTTGGTTTGATTCCTGTAATATGGATAGGCGTTTCCATTGATGATGTTGTGTGACAATTGGAGGTCGATGAAAACCAATTCATCTGATTTGTTTTCAATGACGCAATTAAAAATGTTGTTTTTACCCCACATGTCATAGCTGACTTTCAATATAGAATCCTCATGAATAAGGTTGAATGTTTCGTTTTGACTTTCTGTTTTTTTGAATTCCTGAACTTGTACATAATGAATAGGAGCACAGGCATAAAGAGCAAGAAGCAGGGTTAATGTGAGAGGTGTTTTTAATGAATACATAGCTTTATAAATAGAGTAAAACCATCAAATACAACAGAATTTATTGTATTTGATGGTAAAGTATTTTTTCAAAAAAGTATC
>DASWYG010000086.1:0-23026 GCA_036405075.1 Bacteroidia bacterium
TTCAGATGAAAAATCTCCTGAAGTAGACTTTTTATACAATGGCACCTACAATGTATACTTGATATTCAAAAAGGATAAATACAGACAATGTGTTGATTCAGCAATAAAATTGGTAGAAATCAAAGGCTGTTATGTCAATTCAAGCTATTACATTGGCAGAGACACCACTACAACTTACAGCGGATTTATATACAATACATCATACACTGCAAGACCTTCCAAAACATCATTGATGTGGTATTTTGGTGATGGCGATTCTTCCTCTTTGTGGACACCAACCCATACTTACCCCGGAGCCGGATCTTATAATCTTTGTTTAGTGGTGAGAGATAGTATTTGTACTTCTACTTATTGCGATTCCATCGGTTTTGATGGCAGTGGACAAATGCTGGCAATGCCATTTAGCATCAAGATCATCGATCAATCCAATCTGACTTCTCTTGAGTCGATTAAAGATGGTGTGTCTAAGTTCATTATATATCCAAATCCAAGCAAAGGGTTGTACCAGCTCCAATCCGAAATCAACGGCACTTATACCATAACAAATGCTTATGGCAATACAGTTTTAACCGGCAGTGCTTCAGATCAAACATCATTACTCGATCTGACTGCTTTTGCTGATGGTATTTACTTTGTTCAATTCACTGATGCAACTGGACAAAGTAACCAATTAAAGTTAATTAAATGTAACTGATTGAGTTTTCAATGAATCGCATTTTAGAGCATATTTAGAACTGAAGCAGACTGTAAAAACGTCTGCTTCAGTTATGTAACATTCACTGATCAATGAGCCGTTTGATTTCAATTCATCAAATAGGTTTCTAAACCGGGACAATCATTTAATGTCCAAGGGTCAAAAACTTTAAACTCCGAACCGGTTTTATTTTCGAGCAGTAAGAGATTCACAACATGATTGCACCAGCTCAACTTCTTACCATTGATTGAAGTGCGCAAGTCGCCTTTTAAAAACAATTTATAAGGCTTAAGCTGTTTTATTTTTTGCAAAAAGTCAGACACCAATTGCGATCTGAATTCACATCCTTTATCAAACCCGAAACTGACCAATTTAGAATTGGAGAATTTCATGTAAATGGCTTTGAAGGTATCAGACATTTTCTTCAAACTAATGTTGTGTTTGTAGCGGATATATTTAATGGGTGATTGTATGGATTTGAAATCGTCCATATAAGCCTTCATTTGATTCGATTCAGGTTCTGAGCACTCAATTAAACGACCATTGGTAGAAATAGAAAACTTCAAAGGTTTTCCTGATTTATAGGCTTTACTAAGAACAGCAAAATACTTTTCTGAATGCTCTGCACTCAAAACAATTTCTGAAGGGAACTCAAACAGTTTAAGAATGATCTTGCTGTTGCAACAGTGGATATCATCAATGAATGATATGAGGCCCAAAGGCTTACATTCATTGGTATTGGGCTTGTTTTTCAAGAACAGAAAAACACATAAGCAGATAAAGGCAAAAAACAGAACTTTCATATTGAATAAACATATCTTTTAGACTTATCTCAATTCAAAAGTGCTGCAATCTGTTTTTTTGATCTGAATTTATAAAAAAATGAAGTCCAAATTGAACCCAACAAAAAAGGTCAACCATGTTGACCTTTTTTGTTTTATTAAGTTTACTTAAAATCAGTAATTGAATGGTAAGAGATCAGATAACAATGTTAACGATCTTACCTTTTACGACAATGACCTTTTTAGGTGCTTTGCCTTCCAAATACTTAGATGTTTGTTCGTTTGCAAGTATTTCAGTCTCCATGGCTTTAGGGTCCATATCGAGAGCAAAATTCAAATTAAAACGCACTTTGCCATTGAAGGAAATTGGGTAATTGAATTCGTTTTCAATTAAGTATTCGCCATTGAATGCAGGCCATTCGGCATTGTTGATACTGGTGTTATGACCGCAAAGCGACCAAAGTTCTTCGGCAATATGAGGTGCATAAGGACTGAGTATGATCAGCAATGGTTCTAGGATCTTTCTCTTGTTGCATTTTAAATCCTGAAGTTCGTTGATACAAACCATGAATGCACTAACAGAGGTATTGAACGAAAAATTTTCAATGTCTTCAGTAGCCTTTTTAATGGTTTTGTGCAGGGTTTTATATTCAGCTTTACTAGGCTCTTCATCACTCAATACAAAAGATTCCTCAGGGTTATTGTGAAACAATCTCCAAAGTTTTCTCAAGAACCTCAATACACCTTCAATACCTTGTGTGCTCCATGGCTTAGCATCTTGCAATGGTCCGAGGAACATCTCATATAAACGCAAAGTATCGGCTCCATAATTGTCACAAACATCATCCGGGTTTACCACATTGTGCCAGCGTTTAGACATTTTTCCAACTTCACTGTCGCAAATTAAGATTCCATTTTCTAGTATGAACTCTGCATTTTCAAATTCAGAAGGGCGCCATTGTTTTAATGCTTCTATATCGACCTGATTGTTATTTGTAACCAATTTAATGTCAATGTGAATAGCTGTAGTTTCATATTCACCTTTAAGACCTGCTGAAACAAATTTATTGGTGTTGTTGATGCGATGAATCAAAGATGATACACCCTGAATCATGCCCTGATTGATGAGCTTTTTGGCCGGTTCGTCAAATGGCACATGACCCATATCGTATAGGAACTTGGTCCAGAAACGGAAGTACAACAAATGACCGGTTGCATGTTCACTGCCACCAATATACAAATCAATGTTTTGCCAATAATTCAAATTTTCTTTTGAGGCAAAAGCTGTCTCATTGTGCGGGTCCATGTATCGCATAAAGTACCATGATGATCCGGCCCAACCGGGCATGGTGGTCAGTTCGAGCGGGTGGTTGTTATAGGTCCAATCTTTCGCTCTTGCCAATGGCGGTTCACCGGTTTCAGTTGGCAAGTATTTGTCTATCTCAGGCAGAATGACTGGAAGGTCTGATTCTGCAACACATTTAGGTACACCATTCTCATAATACACAGGAATTGGTTCACCCCAATACCTTTGTCTGCCGAAAACAGCATCTCTCAATCTGAAATTGGTTTTGCCTTTGCCCAAACCTTTTTGTTCTATTGCTTCAATGGCTTTTTTAATGGCATCTTTCACTTCCAATCCATCCAAGAAAGATGAATTGATGAGTTGACCGGTTTTTGCTTCATAAGCTTCTATGCTTAGATCACCACCTGCCACCACTTCCAATATTGGCAAATTGAAATGACGTGCAAATGCATAATCTCTGCTGTCGTGACCGGGAACCGCCATCACAGCTCCAGTGCCATATCCGCCTAAAACATAATCTGCCACCCATACCGGAATGTCTTCATTGGTGAATGGATGTTTGACATAAGAACCTGTAAAAGCTCCGGTTATGTTTTTAACTTCAGCCTGACGTTCTCTTTCACTTCTGTTTCTGGCTTTCTCGGAGTATGCAAGGGCTTGATCTCTTTCATTGCCAATGCACAAATCATTGAGCAAAGGATGTTCGGGCGCTATGGCCAGAAAAGAAACACCAAATACTGTGTCTGGACGAGTGGTAAAAACTTCAAGTTCTATTTTAGATTCTGGATTTTTGAAGAACAAGGAACTACCTTCGCTTTTTCCTATCCAATTTCTTTGTGATTCTTTTAAGCTGTCGCTCCAGTCCAATGTATCCAAACCTTTTAACAGGCGATCGGCATAAGCTGAGATTCTGAGGCTCCATTGGGTCATCAGTTTTCTTTCAACCGGGTAACCACCTCTTTCACTCACCCCGTCTTTCACTTCATCATTGGCCAAAACTGTTCCTAATGCAGGGCACCAATTGACCATTGCCTCGCTGAGAAAAGCCAAACGATAGTTAAGAAGTATATCGGATTGTTCTTTTTCGCTAAAATTTTTCCATTCAGCTGCAGTGAATTGGTTCAGGTCGTCGTTGCAACCGGAGATTTCAAATTTAGAAATGAGTCCCGAGATGTTTTCAGCTTTATCGGTTTCACGGTTGTACCATGAATTGAACAATTGGACGAAGATCCATTGGGTCCATTTGTAATAAGAAGGGTCGCAGGTTCTGATTTCTCTCGACCAATCGAAGGAGAAACCTATACGGTCCAATTGTTCCCTGTAGCGTTTAATGTTTTCTTCAGTTGTAACTGCAGGGTGTTGACCTGTTTGAATGGCATATTGCTCGGCAGGTAATCCAAATGCATCATAGCCCATTGGATGGAGCACATTAAAACCTTTGAGGCGTTTGAATCTTGAAACGATATCACCGGCTATATAGCCGAGTGGGTGTCCGACATGCAGGCCCGCACCTGAAGGGTAGGGGAACATATCGAGCGCATAAAATTTTGGTCGATCAAAATTTTCGGGTGTTTTGTAGTTGGCATGTTGTTTCCAACTAGCTTGCCATTTCTTTTCAATTTCTCTAAAGTCGTAGGATGCCATATAGAAGCTGCAAAAATATCACAATAGGTTGGACATTACCATATCAGTATGGCCGATATGTTTAAAAAGTTGATTTTAAGCATGAATGATTAGAAATTTACAATAAATATATGGAAATTGAGGTAAATGGTTAAATTTGCAACCCTTTAGAGCTTTAAAAATAAAGAAAAAAATGAGTAACGCAACCATTCACAGCAACCTGAATCCATTGGATTCGATGATGAAGCGCTTTGATGAAGCAGCAAAGATTTTAGGATTGGATGACTCTGTCTACGACACATTGAAATATCCTGCCAGGATAGTAACAGTGCACCTTCCGGTTATCATGGACAATGGCAAAGTTCAGGTTTTCGAAGGACACAGGGTTCAACATAGCACCACATTGGGTCCATCAAAAGGAGGTATCCGTTATTCAATGGATGTCACTTTGGATGAGGTCAAAGCATTGGCAGCATGGATGACCTGGAAAACTGCAGTCGTTGGTATTCCATACGGCGGTGGTAAAGGTGGTATCAAATGTGATCCTAAAAAAATGAGCAAAGGCGAGTTAGAACGTCTAACCAGAGCATACGCAGCAGCAATGAGCGATGTATTTGGTCCTGACAAAGACATCCCGGCCCCTGATATGAACACCGGCCAACAAGAAATGGCTTGGATAGTTGATGAGTATTCAAAAATAAAAGGACAATATACACCAGCAGTTATCACTGGTAAACCAATTTCTATGGGTGGTTCACTTGGAAGAGTAGAAGCTACAGGTAGAGGTGTAATGGTTTGTACCAGATCTGCAATGGCCAAAATGGGATTGAAACCTGAAGAGTGCACTTGTGTTGTTCAAGGTTTCGGTAATGTTGGTTCTATTTCAGCAAAATTGATCGAAATGCTAGGTGTTAAGATCATTGGTATTTCTGACGTTACCGGTGGATATTACAATCCTGCCGGAATTAAAGTTGAGGAAGCAATGGCTTACACAAAGGCAAACGGCAATTTGGGCGGTTTCACAGGTGGAAAACAAATCAATAACAGTGAGTTATTGGAATTGGAATGCGATATTTTAGTACCTGCTGCTATGGAAGATCAGATCACTGATCAAAATGCAGGTAACATCAAAGCAAAATTGATCGTAGAAGGCGCTAATGGCCCTACCAGTGCAAGTGCTGATAAAATCTTAAACGAAAAAGGCATCATCGTAGTTCCGGATATTCTTGCAAATGCAGGTGGAGTTACTGTATCATATTTCGAATGGGTTCAAAACAGAATGGGTTATTTCTGGACTGAAGAGCGTGTTAACAGACGTGCAGACAGAGTAATGAAAAGTGCATTCGACTCAGTTTTCGAAGTGGGTAAAAAACACAATGTGGCTTTGCGTACTGCTGCATACATTGTTGCAATAGACAAAGTAGCAACCACTCAAAAATTCAGAGGCGTATTTTAATGCTGTTACACAGAGAAGGATATAAAATCATATTGGTAACCTTGTTGCTGCTTGGCGGTATCAATGTTGCAATGATGTCTTTTTTGGGTGAAGAAAGCATAATATCTAAGATTATTCTTGCGATCTCTTTGGTTTTTTTCATCTTGATCGTTCAGTTTTTTCGCAACCCTGCGAGAAACACCATCATCAATGAAAACCATGTCATAGCTCCGGCAGATGGCAAAGTTGTGGTCATTGAAGAAGTTGAAGAAACTGAATATTTCAAGGACAAAAGAATACAAGTGAGTATTTTCATGAGTCCGGTCAATGTTCACGTCAACAGAAACCCCATATCCGGTATAGTGAAATATGCCAAATACCATCCGGGCAAGTATCTGGTGGCTTGGCATCCGAAATCCTCTACTGAGAATGAGCGCACCACTGTTGTAATAGCAGGCAGTAAAGCTGAAGTACTTTTCAGACAAATTGCAGGTGCTTTGGCAAAAAGGATTGTTTATTATGTAAAAGAAGGACAACAAGTGGAGCAAGGCGGAGAAATGGGATTCATTAAGTTTGGTTCTCGAATTGACATTTATTTGCCATTGACCGCTACCATCAATGTTAAACTTCAGCAAAAGACAAGAGGCGGAGAGACAGTAGTGGCTACATTGGTTTGATATTTGCAGTGTTTTCATTAAATTTGTATAATCAATAAGAAATTCTATATGAAAAAAATATTTTTATCAATTCTATTAGTAGCCGGTATGGCTATGGTTTCCAATGCTCAAAGCGCAGCTACATCTACTCCGGGCAATGTTGATCAAAAGCCAAAAACGGCTGTAGAGCAATCTAAAAACGAACTCAATCCGAGCGATACTACTAAACAACAAGCTTCAACAAGTACCAGCACAGAAAAAAAATGTGCCAAGAAATCTTGTTGCAAGAAAGATGCTGAAAGTGGATCTGAGAGTTCTGCAGGTTGCAGCAAAGACAAACACGATGGCAACGGTTCATGCTGCAAAAAGAAAGCTGCTGCCACTGCTACACCAAAGAAAAACGACTAATTGATTTAGTTCAAGATAGTAAGCCCCGAATCATTCGGGGCTTTTTTTATGTCTTATACTTTTTATTGGCAAATAAGTATGATACATATCACACCAAAGAAATAAGCCTGAATCTGAATTGAAATATTGATTAATCAGACTTTAATCTGAATAAACAGACCCTACAAGGAACATTAAATGAAAATGCTCTAATTAATCCAATGTGGTATTGAAAAATGTACTCGGAGTTTTACCGGTCATTTTCTTGAAAGCATGCAAAAAGGTGAACCGACTATTGAACCCAAACTCTTTAGAAAGATGTTCAAGTGTTTTTAACCTGGCTTCAGGATTCTTTTTATAATGAGCAATGAAGTCGTTGATGCGGAATGAGTTGACATAATCCTTAAAATTCACACCGGCATAGCTGTTAAGCAAAGAAGAAACTTGTCGTGAACTTAAATTGACATTTTCGGCCAATTCCTGAATGCTTAAGTTTTCATTTAAATAGGCTTTAGAAAAGGTCATGTATTCATCAATGGATTTTTTCATATTTTCGGCCTTGCCAGCGTCATAATATGCTTTTTTGGACCCATCAATTGTCTCAGGGTTAATTACTTCGTCAGAGGCCCTGTATTTGGACTTCACCTCTCTTAATAATGCTGTAGAATGATTCAATATATCACCTACTTCAATATGGGCACCTGTTTCGTGACTTGGATCATGGTTTTCAACTTTTGAAATGAAAGCTCTTTGTTTCTGCAGCCAGAACCCTTTTACACCATATAACAAATCGGGCGTTAATAAAATACTAAAAGGAAACCAGAAGTATAGGAGTATACAAGGGGTGATAACGGTGTAATTGGTAATGTTTATTTTGTTACCTGTTAGTCCAAAGATAAGATCAGGGAAACAGGAAAGGAACAGCAATGAAGACCAAATCAGAAACCAAATCAAAACCATTCTGTTTTCCTTTAGATATGAAGTTCCGCCTTTGTAAACTGTTTTACCAATCAAGAAAAACTGATAGAGAGTGAAAGAAACACCAAGACCATTTTGTAAGATGAAATGAAAACCATTGGGGATAAACCAGCTTTGTTGATGCAGGTTTAAAGTACTGTTGTTCATGTCTTTTTCAAAGCAGGCGAGTTTATATTCCGCAGTGCTAAAGAAAAATGGGGCATAATCTATCAGGTAAATGAGTGCCGGTAGAAAAGCAATAAAGTCAATTGACGACAGTTTAGCTTTTGATAAAGCATATTTAATGTATAGGAAACTGGCAGAAATGAAGGTAAACGTAAATAAAGTGCCCAATCTGTAAAGATGAATGTAGTCTTTTAGTTTGTCTACATAAAACAAGTAGAGAATAGATGAATTGAGCAATAAGGAAATCAGAGAGATATTCAGGAACACGTCGAGATGTGTCTTCTTTTTGTTATAGAAGCATCTTACACTTGTGATAACAAGCAATAGAAATGAGCATCCCAGTAAAAATTTATCCATCCGGTTTCAGGTCAGTGCAAATTTATGGCCAATTAGGTCCGGAATTTCATTACAGCTGATACAGATTAGACATAAAATTGTCAAAAAAGTTGTCTGGGTTTAAAAATAAAGGCATAAAAAAAGCCCCGAATCTTTCGGGGCTTTTTATCTTGAACTGATTCAATATCTGATTTACAGATTAGTAGCTGAGTTTGAAGTCAACTCTTCTGTTTTTAGCTCTACCTTGTTTGGTTTTGTTGTCGGCAATTGGTTGAGTATCACCATAACCTGTAGCTGTAAGTCTTGAAGCATCGACACCTTTACTTACTAAATAAGCTTTTACGGCATCAGCGCGTTTTTGAGAAAGCTCTTTGTTGGTTGCAGGATCACCTACGTTGTCGGTGTGGCCATCGATTGCAACTTTAGCCTCAGGGTACTCATTCAAGATTTTAACCAAAGCATCTAGGTCATCGAATGATTCGGCAAGAATCTTATCGCTTCCGGTTTCGAAGTTGATACCTTTAGCTGCAAGGGCGATTCTTTGAACAACTTCTTGTTTGATCTCAGGGCAACCTTTATTAGAGGCAGGACCTGCAACTTTCACACAAACGTCTTTGTTGTCGTATACACCGTCACCGTCAGTATCAGGGCAACCTTCACCGGCAGCTGGTCCTGCAACTTCAGGGCATTTGTCTTTTCTGTCTTCAATACCGTCGCCATCTGTATCTGGGCAACCATTGAATTGTTTCAAACCTTTTTGACTTGGGCATTGGTCTTCGATATCGATGATACCATCACCATCAGTATCAGGGCAACCACCGAATTCAGCAGGACCGGCCTTTTCTGGACATCTGTCTTTGCTATCGATTATACCATCGTTGTCTTTATCAGGGCAACCGTTGAATTTACGTGGACCGAATTGGTATGGGCAAGAGTCTTGGTAGTCAGGAATTGTATCCAAATCAGAGTCTCTTGGGCAACCGTCGTCGTTAACAGGCAATTCCCATGGTTGAGTTTTTGGACAAAGGTCAGATTTGTTTGGAACACCATCTTTATCTTTATCAGGAAGTGATTTACCACCCATGTCACCACCGGTAGATTCACCAAATTCGAGGTTGTAGAATATACCTAAAGAGTGGAATGCAAACATGTCATTGTTCTTGTTCCTTGTGTGTACAAGGTAAGCGTATGGCTCGCCATCCCAGATATCATTGAAGGTGTAGTTGAACATGGATTGCAATCTGAATCCTAGTTTTTCATTCACACTGTATTGAAATCCGAAACCCGCAGCTACGTTACCCGCAGCACCTGTATATGAGTTAGGGTCGCGACTAACGTTGGAATGCAAGTAAACACCACCCCCACCTAACATGATGTAAGGCGTGAATGGCTTATCCTTCAACAGTTTGAATCTGATACCACCGTTTACCGTAAATAAATTTGTTCTGAAAAATGCGTAAGTGTTTTCCGGAATCACATTAGGAATAACAGAATAAAAACCTACATCCCCCCCTGAACCGAAAAAAGCCAGATCGATATTAGGGTTCAAATAATAGCTGAGAGAGTATCCGATACCTTGGTAATTGGGGGTTCTTGCAAAAAATATTGCTGAACCTAAATCACCCTGATATTCGTTTATTCCGCCACTCAGTTCAATTCCTAACCTCCGCTCTGCAGATTGCGAAAAAGCCTGATGAACAGACAGTAATGCAATAATAGTAAATAGTAATTTTCCCTTTATCATAAGCTGCTTTTTATATGTAATTTGTTGATATAACCCGACAAATATATAAAAAGGTTTTACTTTGTAAAGAATTTTTTTAAAAAAAATTAATTTTTGATATTAAGTAGATTTCCGCTGCGAATTACTTGATATTGTTTGAGTCCGTAGGTGGCCGGACCGCTTGCAACTTGACCTTCCATACTGAATCTGGAATTGCAACAATTAACAAATCCACCAAGTTTACTTTCTCCACATCTGAACTGGAATCCCGAAGAGTCCAACTCTACCTTGGCACAAGCATCATTGGGTTTATAACTGCAGCAACGGTCAAATGCATAGAATTGATCATCCACCAAACTGTGGACAATTACTACTCCTTTTACACCGCCTAGTTCATAAGATATGGAACCTGCATCAAGTAGATGTGAATGCGAAGGGTTCGACATATTGACCGTAATGGTCACAGGCACATCTGCTATTGGGTCAGGATTGACGTTGTTTTTGGAGCAATTGGCCAGTATAAAAACCAGCATTATTGAAAACAGGAGTATTTTATTCATAATTATAGAAGCCTTGTTTGGTTTTCCGTCCGTGTTGACCGGCATCAACTTTTTGTTTTTGAATTCTGCTTGGCCTAAATCTGGCCTCGTGATTGAACAATTGGTATTGACTTTCTGTCACAGAATAATTGGTGTCTACACCTATCAGATCCATCAGTTTGAATGGGCCCATTTTAAATCCACTTGATTCCATGATGTTGTCTATGGTTTCAAGGCTTGCAACACCTTCTTCCAACATTTTCAATGATTCAACATAATACAATCTGGCCACTCTGTTTACAATGAAACCCGGTGAATCAGCAGCAAAAACAGGAACCTTTCCAAGTTTTTTAACAAATTCACCAGAAATGGCGATCAAAGCAGGATCTGATTTTGCACCTTTGATGACTTCTACCAATTTCATTATTTGCGCCGGATTGAAAAAGTGAATGCCCACAAGCCTTTCAGGCATACTTATGCCTGCAGCAATTTTGGTAATGGGAATTGAAGATGTGTTTGTCGCATAAATTGTTTGATTGCCATTCAATTCTATGAGTTGTTCAAAAAGAGATATTTTCACCTCTGTTTTTTCAATGATGGCTTCAATGATCAGATCAGCTTTTAGATCATTGATCTGAGAAGTAAATAAAATGTTTTGGAGTATTTCTATGGATTTGCCGACTCCAATTTTGCCATTGGATTCAAGTTTTTGCAAGGCGGTTTCCATATTGCTTTTGGCTTTAGCCAAAACTTGTTCATTCAAGTCGAACAAGATCACTTTATAAGCTGCCTGCGAACATACTTGAGCAATGCCTGCCCCCATCGTTCCAGCACCTGCAATACCTACCGTTTTGATGTCGTTTAAATTGTTCATTTCTTACTTTTTAGCTAACCAGAGTTCAGGATTTTGTTTTTCTTGATTGAACCAGATCTCTAAGTGTATTTCAGTTGCACCATCTTCGTCTTCCATGATGCTGCCAATGTCTTGTTTTAAAGCAACTGTTTCGCCTTGTGAGACATAAACTTCCTTTAGTTTTGAATAAACAGTATAGTACTCACCATGATTAACAATAACCGCTTTACCAATACCTGGAATTGTGATTACAGCTGTTACAGTGCCTTTATGTATGCATCGAGCTTTAGCACCATCAGTGGTTTGGATATCTAAACCATTGTTTTGTATGGTAACCTGATCCAATTTTTCGTGGGCATGATTACCAAATCTTTCACTGATAAAACCACTTACTACCGGCCATGGTAATTTACCTTTATTAGCAGCGAAATTATCAGATAACTGTTTAACCTCAGGTGTTACGGAAGGCGTTTGTGGTTCAGCTTTGGGAGTTGTTCCACCTTTCTTGGTTCCACCTTTTTGGGCGGGCTTTTTGGCAGCAGATTTTTCTTTCGCTTTTTTTATTTCTTGTGCAATGATGGCATTGATCTGAGCATTTAGATTTTCTTTTGCTCTTTTTTGCTTTTCTAATTTCTGTTTAAGTTCAGATTCTTTACCGTCCAATGCCTTAATTGCCAAAGTCTTTTTAGACTTATCTCCTACTAGTTCTTTAACCTCTATTTCTTTGTTCTTGGCAAGAATTTCTTTAGATTTCTTAAGACCTTGAAGCTCCTCAATTTTCTCATTGATCTCATTTTTCTTCTTTTCAATTCTACCTAAGAACTTTTCCTGTGCTTCGGAGAGGTACTTTGTGAATCTGAGCCTGAGTACAAATTGATTGAATGATTTTGCGGTTAAATAATACGTGGCTTTGTTGTAAACCTTTTTGTTTTTATAAGATT
This sequence comes from Bacteroidia bacterium, assembly GCA_036405075.1. Classification (GTDB taxonomy): domain Bacteria; phylum Bacteroidota; class Bacteroidia; order NS11-12g; family UBA955; genus JABMMZ01. The sequence goes on from DASWYG010000086.1 coordinate 12,419, forward strand.
GAACAATGGCTGCAGCGTAGTTTTTTCGCTCTTTGTAAAGCTCCAGATCGAGTTTAACCAGTTCATCATTTTTTTGTTGAACATCCTGATTGACATATACGATCTCACGTCCTATTGTTTCAAGAAGTTGTTCCCGAGTTTCAATCAATCTGGCAATGGTTTTGACTTCTCTGAGATTCTGTTGTTTTTTGTTTTTTGTTTCTCTGAGGATCTTTTTGGTTAATGCAATCTGTTCTTCCGTTTGTTTCCTTTGTTTTTCGAGTTCTTTTCTCGATTGAGGATAAACAGGATGATAGGCCAGAAGCATCAATAAGGCCATGAAAAAGGAGATGATTTTATTTAATCTTTTCATAGCTTGTAGGGATGTTAAAAGGGAAGGTCAATAAACTGCTAAAATCTACATCTGAATGTTGCAGTTTGATATCGAAGTTTTGTTTTTCACTGGATGCTGTGATGTGATTTTTGATTGGGAAATTCTTACCTTCTATTACGGAATATTCAGAATATTGAGCCTTCGCATTATTACCGGTACTGTTGTCTTTAACGGTCGTACTGTCTATCGTTAAATACTGTCTGGCATAATGATGATTGGTTTTGAATTTGTCTTGATTGAAAAATATTTCTAAGGACAAAGAGTCATTTTTGGCTATTTCATATAAGTTCAAAGCATAAACCGGGCGGGCGAGTATCAAATTTTGAATTTGAGTGACAGTAAGTGGCACACTGGTAACATTTCCAAAATCAGATCGTTTCACAACACTGTAATTTTTATGTAGTTTGTCCAATACAACAATTGAATCTTTGGTGATCAACATTCTGTAGCCTTCTATTCCAAACATACCGGCAGATATCCAAATAAGAGAATCTCTGTACATTCGTATATGTGCAGTTGCATTAATGGTATTGCCTTTATCGTTCATCTCAACTTCTACTTTTGAAGAAAAGTAAGTCCAATCTGATAGGGTGCTATTGAGCAAAGAGTTGGCAGTAACGACTTTAGTTGCTGAGTCTTTATTGTATTCTACAACAGGAGGCAAAACGGTTTCTTTTCTGGATTTACAGGCTTGCAGAAAAGCAATTGCAATCAATATATAGGTTAATACTTTATTGTTCAATGTATTTCTTTTCGTTTAATTTTCTATCCAAAATAGGGTTTTTGCTACCTGCATCTTTTGCTTTGTTCCAAAACTCAAGTGCTTTGGTCACATCACCTTTTTTATAATATACATCACCCGTCAGTTCATATAAATCGTAATTACCTTTAAAGTTATTGTCTACCGATGCAATTGTAGCAATTGCTGCATCGAGTTGAGACAATTGCATTTGAGCGTTTGCCAATATTAAAATGAGTTTAAATTTTGTTGAATCACCTGAAGTTGAGTACCTCACACCTGTTTGACCGTATGATTCTGCTTCTTTCCATAATTTCATTGAAGCAGCACTTTTAGAAGCTTCTAAATAAATTGTGGCAGTGAAAGGAAAAAACTCTATTGCTTTTTCGGCAAACTTCAACAATGTGTCTTTGCTGCTGTATCCTTTGGCACATCTAAGTCCGCCTATCCAGGCATCAAAGTAGTTTGGGTTTGAATTTGTGGCATTTTTATAACAAGTGAAAGCTTCTTTTTGATTGCCATTCAATTCATAGAATCTGCCAGCTGTTGATTGAGCTGAGAAATTAGATGGATATTGCTTAGAGATGATCTTAGCTAAAGGCGATGTAAATGCCAAGTATGATGTATCCGTTTTAACCTTTGAATTGATTTCAGAGCAAATGCTGCTCTTTGTTTCAAAATTGGTATTTGGGTCAGCAAATGCTTGTTCAAGGTATTTAAGACTAAGTGCTTTATTGTTTTTTTTGAGTTGATATTTATACAGAGAGATATTGAGAGAGTAATTGTCGGGGCTGATAGACAAAGCTTTCTCAAAATTCTTCATGGCATTTTCTTCGTCCTTTTGTTCAAGGTAAAGGTTGCCATCATCAATAAAGTATTTGAATTTACGGGGAGCTGCTTTTTTAATGGCATCATATTGCTTGTGAGCGGATGCAAAGTCGGATTTTGATTTGTAAAGGTCTATCAACCTCAAAGCATATCTGATATTGAATCCTTTTGTTTCAATATAATTGTTCCATAAGGAGATGCTTTTGTCGGTCATACCATTCAAAGCATAGATGGTGTCAAGAGATTTGACCACCAATTCATCTTTAGGGTTTAGTTTGTAGCAAGTTTCCAGGATTTCGGGGCCTTTTGACTTGGTACCATAGCGATTCAGATTAAAGGCATAGAATGTTGCATAATAAACATTTGCCGGGTCTAATTCGTTGGCACGAGCTGAATTTTGAAGTCCTTTTACATAGTCTTTCTGACTGAATTGGATTCTACTGATCTGGTAATAAACACTGGCAACTTCCGGTTTCAATGCCAGGCATTTTTCATAAAGTTTAAGCGCAGTTTCATAATTGCCATTGTTAAAATGCGTATTGGCATCAATGAAATAATCATCGAAGCTGAATTCAGATTGTTCAACTGCCCCATTTGGATTTGATTTTACCTTTCTGGGTTTACAGGCGTTAAGAAAAACCATTCCCCCAATCAATAAAATACAAAAGGAGATATGGCTAAATCTTTTCAATGGTTCAATTTAGTGTACTGTAATCGCCAATGCTGAATTCATGGCATTCGCCATTGATTGAAACATGATTGCCGATCATGCTGTTTGAAAAATTAACAGATTCAATTTTGCAATTGGTTTGAACAATGCTATTTGAAACGGTCGCATTTTTAAGAATAGAACCTTTGCCAATGCTGACATAAGGGCCAATTTTGCAATTTTCAAGCACAACATCTTCATCTATGAAACAAGGTTCAATGATCTGAGTGCCATGATTGAAACGACTTTCATCGATTTTGAATTCCTCTTTTTTGATTTCCAGAATTCTTTGATTGGTAAATACTGTAGCATCTTTATTGCCACAATCTAGCCATTCTTCAACTTCGCCCGGTTTAAACACCAGACCTTTATTTTTCATGTTTTCAAGTGCATTGGTCAATTGGTATTCACCTTTTTCCTTGATATCATTTTCAATTAGATATTGGATTTCATCCAAAAGATTATCACCATCTTTAAAGTAGTAGATACCAATAATGGCAAGATCGGAAACAAACTCGGTTGGTTTCTCGATAAAGTCACAAATGGCATTGTTCTCATCTAATTTAACCACTCCAAATTGACTAGGGTTGTCTACTTTATGCACCCAGATGGTACCATCAGCACTTTTATCGAGATCAAATTCTGCTTTAAACAAGGTATCTGCAAATGCAACAATCACTTCACCGGTAAGAGAAGGGGTAGCACACATTACCGCGTGAGCGGTTCCAAGTGCTTGATCCTGATAGTATATTCTACCTTCTGCACCGATACTTTCGGCTATTTTCAACAATTGCAATTCAACTTCAAGTCCGAAGTCACCAATAACAAAAGCAACTTCATTGATTTTGTCATTGCAAACTGCAGCTATGTCTTCCACCAATCTTTGAACGATGGGTTTTCCTGCAATTGGCAACAAAGGTTTTGGCACTGTAAGGGTATGTGGCCTCATTCGTTTGCCCATACCGGCCATTGGGATAATAATATTCATTCCGCTCATGTAAGTCTTTATTTAATTTTTACCGGTGTGTCCGTACCCACCTTCGCCTCTGGATGTTTCGGAAAGATTGCTTTCCGGCAACCATTCAGCTTGAATGCACTCTGCTACCACCATTTGTGCAATTCGCTCACCCGGCTGAATGGTGTATTTGTCTTTGCTAAGATTCACCAAAAGTACTTTAATTTCCCCTCTGTAGTCAGCATCAATTGTACCGGGAGAATTAAGAACGGTAATACCATGTTTAAAAGCCATTCCACTTCTAGGTCTGATCTGGGCTTCTGTGTTTGCTGGTAATTCTATGAACAATCCGGTTGGTATCAACACCCTTTCCAGAGAGTCAATTTCAATGGCATTCTCAATATTGGCGTAGAGATCGGCACCTGCCGATAACTCTGTTTGGTAGGCTGGTAAAGGGAATTTACCGGTATTGTTGATTTTTACTTTCAAGGTTAAATTGGGTGCAAATTTAAGGAATTTTTCCTTTCGGTTGTAACAACCAAATTATCAACAACATCAACGCAATGACCAAGATATTTATTAAATACTCCAGCCATTTGACATTCATTTGACAATTCACTTGAACAGCTAATATCCAAAGTACTATCGAAACCCCTATCAATACTGTATATTTTAAAGGTGTATAAGGTACCTTATAGTGTATTTGACCCCAAAAATAAGATAACACACACATAACAAAGTAAACCAGCAAGGTGATCCAGGCGCAAGCCGTAAAACCAAATACCGGAATCAAAACCAGATTGAGGCCAATGGTGATCACTGCTCCTATAAAAGAAATGACAGCGCCTTTTTTGGTGTTATTGGTTAAACGATACCAGACGCTTAAGTTGTAATAAATGCCTAAAAACAAATTGGCAAGTAAAAGAACAGGAACAATTGCCATCCCTTTAGGATCTTCAAAAAAATTGGCATTTTTGATGAACAAGTGCGCCAATGGATCAATAAAAAGCATACAGGCTAAAAAAATGATCGTACATACACCGGTGAACCAATACATCACCAAAGCATAAGTTTTTTTGGCATCATCACCCTCTTTTTGTTTGAAAAAGAATGGTTCCGCAGCAAATCGGTAGGCTTGCACAAACATGGTCATTACCATAGTCAATTTGTAAAAGGCACCATATATACCGTTCTGATAGGAACCCTCGCCGGGAGGTAATAGTTTTTTCAACATGGTTCTATCCAATGTTTCATTCACCATGCCGGCCAATCCAATAAAAATAAGCGGCCAGGCATACTGGAGCATTTTTTTATAGAGCTCTGAATCAAATTGTTCTTTAATTTTAAAGGCCAGCGGTGATAACACAATAAAAGAGGCCATGCTGGCAGCGGCATTGGCGAGCATGATCATTGAAACTTGACTTAAGCCATTTAAAAAGGCCGGAGGATACATCAGCAACCATAAATTGAGGCTAACATTGACGCCAATGTTGATGAGTTTTACAGTTGCAAATTTTAATGGCTTTTCCTGATACCTTAACCTTGCAAAAGGCAAAATGGAAAGTGTATCAAAAACCAGGAAAGACAAACAAATATAGATGTATTCAGTTTTTCCGGGGAATTCAATGAAATCTGCAGCTTTATTGGGAAATAAAAGAACCAGAAAAGCAAATAGAAATGTGCTGCCGAGCAGACTTTTTTGTATGATGGAATATACTTTCTCAGGATCATTTCCATTTCTAATAAAATTAAAATAAGAAGTCTCCATCCCATAGCTTAAAATGATGTTGATAAATGCCATGAAGGCAAACAGGGTGGTGATATCACCATAATCGGCAACAGTATGAAGATATTTGGTATGGGGTATAACCAGCAGGAAATTAATGAACCTGCCCAACATTGAACTGAGGCCGTAAATCAGAGTTTGTGAAGCTAATTTTTTGAGAATACCCACTCTACAAAAGTAATACAATTAAGAAGTGGAGTTTGAAATTATTTCAACAGTTCCCAACTTCTATCTGCCAACAGTCTCGCTGTGCAGACATGTTTTTCAAAAGGCATTTTAGCGCCCCATTCAAAAGGTGCTACCAGTGAAAGTACTGTTTTCCCTTTTTTCTCGTAAACGTGATAAACAGTGCCAATGACCGGTTCAAAATTAATATCAGCCTCGTAAATTCTCTGTGATATAAGCAAACGTTCTTCAATTTGTCGGGCTTGTTCCATCAGAAGATCAGCTTGCTTTTTAAGCATTAAGATTTGTTGATTGGCTTGATGTTGCATGGTTTCAAAAGCATTTGCTTTGACCAATCGTTTATCTACCGGATTAATTTTAGGAGAAGAGACAGAAAGAGGAAGTGGGGCAAATTTATCCGGGCCCTGATACAGTGCATCTTTTTTCAACGGATCCGGTTCAAAATATTGTTCTTCCATTTTATTTTACAAAACTAAAACACAAAAGGCATAAATTTGTTTACCAATTATGAAAAGTATATTTATCAGTATGGGTTTAATATCGTTGATCACATCTTGTTTCGTAGGCCAATCGAAAAAAGTTGAAAACGCCGAAAAAGTTGTGCCAAGCTCCAATTTTTATGATTTAAGTATCAAATCACTGGATGGAAAATCGGACATCAAAATGTCTGATTATAAAGGAAAATATGTAATAGTGGTTAACACTGCCAGTGAGTGCGGTTATACACCTCAATACAAGGACCTTCAAGATTTCCACTTAAAATATGCCGACAGTCAGATCGTGGTCATTGGTTGTCCTTGCAATCAATTTGGTGGTCAGGAACCCGGCACGCCTGAGGAAATAGGCAGTTTTTGTCAAAAAAATTATGGCGTAACTTTTACATTAACAGAAAAAATCGATGTTAAAGGCCCATCTCAACACCCTTTGTACCAATGGCTGACTCAAAAATCTAAAAATGGAGCAGGCGATTTCGAAGTAAAATGGAACTTCAATAAGTTCATTGTAAGTCCGGACGGCAAATTGCTGCAATATTTCAACTCAAGTGTAAAACCAACTGATAAAGACTTCTTGACCGCTATAGGCCAAAAGTGATCAGTGGTAATACCTGAAGAAAAGTATCGATACAATGAGCAACATGTTCACCACTTCTTTTAAAATGTTGAGTTTGCTGTTCGAGAAATAGAAAGTAAATGAAAATGCAAGTGGGATAGCAACAAAAGAAAATTCTTGCTTCGCATTTTGTTTACCGGTGGTCATCAGAATAACTGAGGTGATCAACAAGATGATCATGAACTGTATCAATCTTCTTTGTTTGGTTGAATTTCGAAAAAAGTTCTTGTACATCCTGATAACAGCAAGCACACCAACCAAACCTATACTTGGTAAAGCTGAGTTCAAAGCCCAATATTGGCTGTTAAAATTGCCATAATCCGGGAAAAATATATGAAAGGGAAGAAAATTATCATTGATCAGAAAATTGATCATGGTACCAATGTACAATGGCATTAAGAATCCCAAAAATGCTGAAATATTTTCTCTAAAATTAAAGGGTCTGAAGATATTGATGCCGATTATCACCACTATAAAAAAGGCGATATAGGTCATGTTCAACAAGGCACTTAAACCGGCCAATGATGAGGCTTCAAAGATGGCCAAACTGGGGTTTTCAGATTGAAACAAATTCAAAATAGCGCCCAGACTAAGAATCAGGAAGAAGTTGACAAAAATAACCGGACCGGCATAAAACTGATCCACGAATACTGAATTCAGAAGGATAAAGAAATATGCAGGTAAGTAGGAGGGGAAAATGATCAATTCGTGTTTAAGGCAGATGTGATTGAACACAAGCGCAGTGAGAAAAACAACCAGTGTAGAGATAATGAATCCAATCAATGGAACAGCATTGATGGTAGTAAAAAAGGCCGACAAATAATTAATGTCAACTCCTTGTGTGGTATTGACATAAGGGACTAACAAACCCGAAGTTCTGATCACCACTGTAAATATGAACAGAAACAATATGGTTTGATTGAATGTATAGGAAAATAATCGTATCAATAGACTAATTTGATATAGGTGAATTCTCTGTTTTGGTTGATTGGTATCACAATGCTGTTGGCAGAAACCTGGCTATATTCATTAGGAATTACCAATGCAAAGAACTGATCGTTGTTTAACAGTATCTTTTTTGTGTGTGAGCCATCGGCTTTATAGGTGACTTGAATGATATCTGAATTGGCGTTTAATTTATCATTGAACATGATGTTGAAATTGTCTTCATTCACCATCACGATGATACTGTTGTAATAGCCGCCATCGTTTACAGAAGCCTGATTTTTAATGATGGCATCCTGCCACAATACATCACCGGCCAGATCCAGACTCAAAATGATGACTTCATCATTGTTGAATATACGCGCATAGCTGCTTTGTGGAATACCATTGACATAAAAAATATCGCTTTGAGTGGTAATGAAAATACGTTCAGCGATCAAAAGCACCCCACCATCTGTTTTGGGTATCAGTTTTTTAATTTTGAATTTGTTCAGATTATCACCTTTCGATTCATTTTTGAACCCTACTATGTTAGACACCAATCGTCTATCGAAAGTATGAAACATTGAATTAAATATCTCAAATGTTTTTGTGTTGATGTTGACAGTAAAGTAACCCATGTTATCGTCTTCATCCAATTCGCCATAGAGCCCTGTAACGTTGATATAAGAATTTGTTGGGTTGTAACAGATTTTATAAGAATTAAGAAAAGTTTTTGAGTTATTGATCAGTTCAGTAAGTGTTTTGTTGTTATAAAGGTTGATGGCACAAATGTAATGTTTGAAATCTTCAGCATTTTTGCTTTTAAACCGTTCTGAAATAGATTGGATGTAATAGAAGTTGCCGGTATCGTCTAAACAAACTTCATTGATGTAAATTTCAGTTTGTCTTGATTTGATCAATGTTTCTCCGGTTTTAAGCACTTCCTTTTGATTGCAGAGGTGATAAATAAGTTTTGTGTTTTCGCCATAATTGCTCAGGTACCACACCAAAAATTTATTCCTTGAATTGTTGTATTCAATTCTAAAATTGACATTTTCATGGTTAAAGTTTTCGGAGTTGGCAATGGTGCAAACGTAAGATTCATTCATGCCGGAATCAATGGCATTCATTTTAAGTTTATAGCTAAAACCTTTTCCGATCTCTTTTGTGAAAAACAAAACACCATCATTTGTGACAATGATCTTTTCGAGTTCAGATCCCGGAATTTTGAATGTTTTACTTCTAAGCAGATTCATTCTTTTATCGAAATATTCGAGAATGAAGTACCTTTTAAAACTGGCATTTTTGTGTTTGAGTACATAAACACCATATTTGTTTTGACCAATAACTTTGGTAAAATCAGTGCGTTTGTCAAGGTTGTTTTTATTGGCCCAAATGACATGTTGGCCTTGAGCGAACATTGAAATGAAAAACAAGAAAATCAACAAATGAAACTTTGACCGATATGGATGAAATCGTTCTGACAAAAGATGCTTAAATTCACTGGCTAAATTACTATGTTTGCGGTAGTTTAACAAAATTATTTTCAAGCATTGAAACCAGAGTATTTCTATACCGAAAAAAAACGTGAGCGTGCCATTTTGGTGGGTGTACACGTAAAGAGCGACAGAGTTGACAGGACAAAGGAATACCTGGATGAATTGGAAGCTTTGGCTACCACAGCCGGTGCCGAAACCATGGACAGACTCACTCAGAACCTTGATTTCCCTAATCCAAGAACATATATTGGTGAAGGAAAATTAAGTGAATTGGTGGAAATGGTGAATGCATACGATGCCGATTTGGTCATATTCGACGATGAACTCAGTCCTTCTCAGATCAGAAACATTGAACGTGAGTTCAAGGAAATTAAGATCATAGACAGAAGCATGCTGATTCTGGATATTTTTTCAAAAAACGCTAAAACAGCTCAAGCCAGAACACAAGTTGAATTGGCCCAAAATCAGTATTTATTGCCGAGATTGACCAAGATGTGGACCCACTTATCCAAGCAAAAAGGAGGTATTGGTATGAAGGGGCCGGGTGAAACTGAAATTGAAACAGACAGAAGGGTGATACGAAGCAATATCACCAAATTGAAAGAGCGTTTGGATTTGATAGAGAAACAAAACAGGATTCAAAGACAAAACAGAGGGGATAAAAAAAGAGTAGCATTGGTAGGTTATACCAACGTCGGTAAGAGTACCATTATGAATTTATTGAGCAATTCGGATGTGTTGGCTGAAAACAAACTGTTTGCCACCTTAGATTCAACAGTAAGGAAAGTGGTGTTGGAAGACCCTGATCACGAAGGCATGCACATACCCATTTTGTTAAGTGATACTGTAGGGTTCATCAGGAAGTTACCTACTATGTTGATTGAGAGTTTTAAAAGCACTTTGGCAGAGGTAATAGAAGCAGATGTTTTGATCCATGTTGTTGATGTTTCAAATCCTGAATTTGAGAGTCAGATGGAGCTGGTAAAACAAACTTTGTTTGAGATAGGAGCGAAAGAGAAGCCAATTTTGTTGGTTTTTAATAAAGTAGACTCATACGTAGAGCTGAATCCGGACACAGTATTGACCGAGTTTGAAAAGAGCTGGATAAGCAAAGAACACAACCCTGTGGTATTCATCTCTGCTACTAAAAAGACGAATATTGCGGAGCTAAAAAGCGGAATAGCAAGAATGCTCAATTGAGCTTTTTTTTTAAAGAAACATTAACTTTTAATTGTTACTGAAATGTTTAAGCCATTCAATTGCTTTATTGTAATCAGTAAAGAATCTGGATGGATAAATGTCTTTAATGAATTTCAGATAAAAGTTAGTTGTCATTTTCTGGGTCAACGAGGTGACTAAAACAGCTTCGGCGATAATTAGTTCAGAATTGTCTTTGTTTTCCTGTTGTAGCAACAATCTGGCTTGTAATTCCAAGGTAGAATTCTTTGTAATAACAACCAATCGCTTCAGTCTCTTCTTATCTGTAAATGCATAGA
>DASWYG010000087.1:0-12290 GCA_036405075.1 Bacteroidia bacterium
GATTTTTCCGAATGTTCCTGTCCACAGTTTCATGCCCATGGGACTCATTGTTGTATTGGTCATCTCCATTGCCAATGGCTTGATCATTCCCGCAGCCAATACCCTTGTGAGCAGGAAGGCCGGTAAAGAAAAGCAGGGAGCTGTGCTGGGTTCATTGCAATCATTTTCATCGTTGTCAAGAACGGCAGGACCACTGTTATCGGGTTACTTATTCATGATGTTTTACACCTTACCATTCTACACAGGCGCGGGCATCATGTGCTTTTGCCTGATCATGGCATTGGTGTATTTTAAAAGGGGTGATGAGGCTAAATAAATTGATTCAACAAGATCAAAGACTGATAGTGATCCTGATCATTTCAGAACTCACGCCATTGCAGTCCAATTTGATCATGTAACTACCCGAAGGCACATCGTCTAACACAATTTTGGCTTCTCCTTTCAACTGATCCAGAACTTCTGAATAAACCACTCTTCCTGCTGCATCTATGAGTTGAAAAACAGGCATTTTCTCTTCTGCCCCATTTTCAAAACTTACAGAATAATAAAAATAGAATGTGTTCTTGGCAGGATTCGGAAATGCTTGTCCCAAGTCGATCTTAAACAATTCTGCCCCTTTGGTATTGATGATCTCTTTAGACTTCAATGGGTCAACTGCCTTATAGTCTTTTACAAATACATTCTTTTGTTGTGAACCATTGGCCTGTTGTCTGTATCCTATGACATCAAACAACTTGAAATTGGCCGCTACAGAATCAGAGAAATCCATGTCAAAGAAATACAAATCATTGCGATTCCAATCCAAATCAGACAACACAAGAACCAGCGAATTGGAAGATTCGGCAATGCGAACCTGACTGATGCTCAAATGTCTTTCAAACTGCCTGACACTGTATACTTCCTCTGCAAATTCATCTTTGATGTCTTTTCTTTTTCTGCAAAATAATACATTTGGAAAGGCATCATTGGTGTAGTAATAGGTAAGTCCGTTGCGGCTAAGGGTACCCATTTCCCTTTTGGTAGCAGACACATATTTTTCGAAAACATAAGACAAATCACCATTGCGCCTGTATCTGCCCATAGAACTTGCGGTATCTTTAGAATTGATGTAGGCATACATCCTTTCACCATTGTTCTCAAAACTGATATAGGCCAAGGGTTCAGAAGAATAATCATCACCAGCACTGATCTGAATCTCCTGAACAGCTTCAAATTCGAACATCGAACCTTCTATCCTTTTGGATTTATAAAATGAACTGCCACTGATAAAGAACAAAAATTGTTTATCGTCACTCAATGTGCATGATCTGATAGGCTTTTTAAAATTGGCTATGACAATTGGAACAGGCACCGACCAGCGTTCGTGTTTGTGGTTTCTATGGGTATAGAAAATCCAATCATAGGTTTGATTATTGGTGTAATATAAATCCAAACCATCGGCACTGAGATAAGGATAAGACTCTGTTTTACACCTTTCATTGAATCCAAAAGGAGTTAATTCCAAAGTATTGAACACCAGTTTTTCGCAATCATTTGCTTGTCCGGTCAGGTTCTGCTGCAAACCTGCAGACAAGAATACGACCAATACGAATGTAAAGAGCCTCATATTGCAAAGATAACGACTCAGGTGCTTTAAAAATTACATGGGATTTTTCAACATTTGTTGACCCAAGCTCTAACAAAGTCAAAAAAACATGCGTTTAATCGCTATTTCTTTTCAGTATTGTAAAGCATTTCCTTGGCCACTACATTGACTTTGGTGCCTTCAGAAATGTTGAAATTGATGGCCTCATAAGGCGCAGAAATCACAGTTTCATCTTTCTTCAAACCTTCCAAAACTTTGATGTAACGGGTGTCTTGAATATCAGTTTTAATGACTTTTTTAACGGCTTTTCCATTCTCAACCACAAAAACCACTTCTTCTTTTTCTCCATTATCAGATTTCTCTTTCAGAGTTATAGAAGATACCGGTACTGTCAGAACATTGAACTCAGTTTTGGTGAAGATATGAACGGTAGAACTCATGCCGGGTCTAAAAGGCATACGACCACCGTTTTCATTCATTAAATACTCGTAAGACGATCTCAGGATCAAAACCTTTACCTCATATTTAGTAACCTGATCGGTAGAAATTGAAGTAGAAGAAGTTTTTGAACTATTGGCTACTTGTGTTACTATGCCTTTGAATTTCTTACCTTCATAAGCATCCACTTCAATACCTGCTGAATCACCCACTTTAATTCTCACAATATCATTTTCATTCACATCAACCCTAACTTCCATTCTTTCTAAATCAGATATTCTCATCATCTCAGTACCTGCCATTTGTGCAGTTCCAACAACACGTTCACCTTTTTTAGAAACCAATCCTGTAATGATACCGGCAGTTGGGGCATGAACCGAAGTTCTGTTGTAATTTTTGCTGGCTTGATTAACAGTAGCTTCAACTGATTCAGCATTGTATTGCGAAGCCAGCGTTTGTTTTTCTGAAGCTTGTAATTCAGCCTTTGCCATCTCATACTGTGCCTCAGCATTGTTGTATTCTTGCTGGCTGATGACTTTATCTCTATACAGTTTTTGCTGCATTTCAAAGTTCTTTCTTTGCAATTCAACATTAGATTTTGTTCTCAGCAGCTGGGCTTGAACATTGGCTGAACTGGCTTTCGCGTTATTGAATCCAGCTTTGGCCTGTTCCAATTGGGTTTGATAAATATCAGGATTGATTCTCACCAACAATTGACCCTGTTTCACTGTATCACCTTCCTTAACATAAAGGTCAATGATCTCACCTGAAACGTCAGGGCTGATCTTCACCTCGCTCTCGGGGTAAATGGTACCGCTGGCTGTGACTTCTTCAACTATATTTCTAACAGTTACTTTTTCTACTGCTACTTTCAGGCCCTTGTTGTCTTTTTTAGCCACTATTGCTACTACTATTAGCACAACAGTGACAATGGCCATGATGATGATGTATTTCTTTTTAAGCATGCTGATTATAATGTTATAGGATTGCCTTTGTAAAACTCTAAAATTAGACCTCTGAACACAAGCTCGTATCTTGCTTGCACTTCACTTGAAACCGCCTGTAAATAATTGTTTTTAGCCTGAATGAAATCGAATGATGTGGTAACACCGGCATCAAATCGTTTTTGTACATATTCAAAACTCAATTTTTGTGCATCCACATTGTTTACAGATGCTTCGTGTTTTGCTTTTGATGCACCGTAATTGTTAACTGCCAAATTGATATCAGACATCAATGTATTTTTGGTTCTTTGCAAGTTCAACGCAGATATCTGCTCTTGAATTTTGCTTTTTTGTACTTGATTGTGAACCTGCATACCATTGAACAAGTTCCAACTCAAACTGAGACCTAAACTCTGTCCCAAATTGTCTTTAAATTGCTTTCCAAAATTAGTGGTTTTATAATTTACGGAATAAACCGGTTGCAAAACAACTTCATTGCCCACTTGAGTGTATCCTATGGGTTGTGAACCTGTCAACTTCACATCTGTAACCTCTTTAGCACTTTGTGAATAAACGGTACTGATACTGCCATAAAGCGCAATACTTGGCGCATAATTACCTGCACTCATTTTGGTTTGAAATCTGGCCGCTTCTGATTGATGAACAGCTGCTTTTATTTGAGGCATATTGTCTAATGCCAACAAATAGATCTGATGCGCGCTTAAATCGTTAGAGATCAATGCAGGATCAACTGCAGGAATCTCAATATCCAATTCATTGTCAATTGGCATTTGCATGGTGTTCTTCAAACTTAACAAGGCCGTATTTTTACTGTTTTGTGCATTCACAAGATTGAGTTGTTCGTTTGCCAGTTGGGCTTTTAAGCTAAGCAATGCACTCAAGTCTGTAGTTCCGGCATCCACTTGCCTTTGGGCTCTGTCTATTCTTTGTTTTGTACTTTCAATTTGAAACTCACAATTCTTAATGGTTTCTTCAGCTTGAATCACTTGCAAAAATGAAGACGCTATGCTTAAGGCAATGGTGTTCTTGGTGTTTTGAATGCTTTCATCATTAGACCTTTCAAGCGCGTCCTGGCGTTTAATCGAATTCTGATTTTGAAGTCCATTGAACACCACCCAGTTACCATTGATACTCACGTTGTTTGAACGTATGGTTTGATTAACGAAGGTGTTTGTGAACCTATCAATGGTACGACCAAATTGATAGTTTTGACCTGCCGAAGCCGAAAAGCTTGGCAGCAATGCAGTTCTTGATTGCTTGGCATCAATTTTTGCAGATTCAAAATTCAAAATAGATTGTTTGACATCGGGATTGTTCAACCATGCATACTCTATGCATTGCTTCAATGTGTATTTTGAAGTTTGCCCGGATAAGGACAAACCCGTTAAACACAATGTGGCCATTACTAAGCTACGGAACATAAATTTTGACGATTTTGGTTCGAAAATATATCAATCCTTTTACACTGAACTATATCTTCGATGAAAAGGCTGCCTATACGATGAACTTCAAATTCACTTCTGCCAGAACAATCTGAAATTGAAAACTTTATTTTATTGGTTTTACCATACTCGCTACAATCTTAGCGCCCAACAAACACAATGGAATACCACCACCCGGATGCACGCTTCCACCACAGAAATACAAGCCTTTTACACCCGACTTAAAATTGGGGTGTCTGAAAAAAGCAGAAAACCGGCTGTTACTACTACTACCATAAAGAGAACCTTTTCTGGAAGATGTTCTGCTTTCGATTTTTACCGGATCCAAAACCTCCTCTGTCTCTATATAAGGTTTCAAATCTTTACCCAAGATTCTCCTCAACTTTTCTAAAATATTGATTCTGGCTCTGGTCACCATCGTGTCCCAATCCTGCCCCTTGTTTGCAGGCACATTGATCATCACAAACCAATTCTCACAACCCTCAGGCGCGTCCTTACTCACATGTTTAGAAGTGATGTTGATGTAAATTGTTGGATCAGGATAAATGGAACCGTAATTGAAAATGGATTCAAACTCCTTGGCATACTCACGGGTAAAAAACACATTGTGCAGATCCAATTCAGGAAATGAACCTTTAATGCCCCAATAAAAAATCAATGCACTGCTGCTGGGTTCAGCTTCTTCTATTCTTTGTGGTAGTTCAAAACCCTTCATCAAACGCTTATAGGTATGATACACGTCCATATTGCTCACCACCAATTCAGCATCAATTGTGCGCTCTCCGGCTTTAATTCCTTTTACTTTCTTTTGATCAATGACAATTTCTGTCACATTGGTATTGAATTCAAATTGAATTCCCTTCCTCAATGCCAACTGATACAAACTTGCAGTGATGTCATGCATACCGTTCTCAGGTAAAAAAGTTCCATAACCAAATTCAAGATGAGGAATGACATTTAGAGTTGCTGGTGCTTTATACGGATTGCTGCCATTATAGGTGGCAAATCGATTAAAAAACTGAACCGTTTTATAACTGCTGAATGATGATCGATTGACACTGTCCATACTTGAAAACATGCGCAATCGCCACAAATTCAAAATCCCTCTTATGCCAGAAAAACTGAAGTAAGTCGACCATTTGTGCAAGGATTTTTCCAAAAATACCGGCGCTGTGATTCTGAACATTCTTCCGCTTTTTCGTAAGAACCTTAAAACAGAACGTCTGTTTTCACCCAAACGATCGTGCATCACAGTAGCAAATTCATTAGGATCAGAAGGCGCTGTTAGTCGCGTTCCGTCTTCGTAAAAATAATTGCATGAATGGGTGAGTTTTTTATAATTGAAGTATTCGCGGGGGTCTTCGTTGGAAATTTCAAACAATTCATCGACATAGGTTGGCATGGTAAACAAAGAAGGACCCGCATCAAAACGGTATCCATTGCTTGTAAACTCTGTCAATTTGCCACCCGGATATGAATTGGCTTCCACTACGGTTACCTCATATCCTTTGGCTTTCAATCTGATGGCACATGCTAAACCAGCTACACCACTACCTATTACCACTACTTTTCCCATTAAACTGTATAGCAATTAAATGCTTATTTTGTTCATGCAAAGATGAGGTTTAATATCCGCTACTCAAGCCATTTGAACACAAACTCTTTCCACAGCTGTTCTTATTCGTCGAATCACCGCCGTATCAGTCATCTTCCGGAGAAATTTTATAAAAACTCTTGGCATCAAGTTCAAACTTCATAAAATTGATAAACGAATCACTTTTAACGACTGTTCTAATAAATAGTCCAAAATCGCGTTTTGAGATGGCTGACTAAAGGTTTAAATTTGCAAAAGATGCAATTGATATTATCCGGTTCATGGTGGTTTGCAGCCCTCTGTTTGATGGCCGGCTTCATCTATTCTTACTTATTATACAAACCAAAATTTGGCTCCACACCATATAAAATTGCAGCAGTCCTCAGAGGTCTTTTAATTGCTTTGCTCTGTTTTTTCCTGCTCGATCCGGTACTGGTGAGATTGATCAACAGAGTTGAAAAACCTAAAGTACTAATGGTGATGGACAACTCGGAATCCATCTTAGCTGATAAAAAAACTGCACCGCAAATGCAGGACTTCTTAAAAAAATGGTATGCCATCAAAGAGCAACTTGGCAATGATTATGAAGTTGAATATTTGAATGCTGGTGGGCAAACAGCAGTAGCAGATTCAGCTAATTTTAAAGAGAAGAAAACCAATTTAAGCAGTGTATTTGATTACATCAACAACACCTACGACAAACAAAATATTGGTGCGGTGATATTGGCTTCTGATGGCATTTACAACAGAGGCTCTAATCCCATTTACAAAGACCTGAATCAGCACAGTTTGCTGTATACAATAGGTTTGGGCGATAGCACCATCAAACGCGATCTCATTGTAAAAGAAGTCAATGTCAATTCAATTGCTTATCTGAACAATGACTATCCGGTAGAAATCATGTTGGCCGCCAGAGCCTGCAAGAACAGAAATGCTGTTTTGACCGTACAAGTTGAAGGCAAAACATTTCACACAGAAACCATATCCATCAACAGTGATGACTATTTTAAATCCATAACTGTTAATTTACCTGCTGATAAACCGGGGACTCAACATCTGGTTGTTTCATTGACTGCAACTGAAGGTGAGATCACCATTCTGAACAATAAAAAAGATGTTTTCATAGACATCATAGACGGTCGCGAAAAAATACTATTGGCCTACGCCGGACCGCATCCTGATATCGGTGCCATTAAATCTGCACTGGCATCCAACAAGAACTATGAAGTATTGGCCATGCCATTGAACCAGGTAAACCTCGCCGAAATCAGACAATACAGCATTGCCATATTGCATCACTTACCCTCTCCGGGTAATAACCCAAAAAACTTGGTAACCGCTTTAAGAAAAGACAATATTCCCATTTGGCTCATAACAGGTTCCATTACCACACACGAGCAACTGAGCATGATCTCACCTTTTGCCAGAGTAGAAAGAAATCAAGGTCGATTCAATGAGAGTCAAGCCTATTTGAACAGCAATTTCAGTGCTTTTACTGTTGATGAAAAGATGAGGAATACAATTGCAGGTTTACCTCCTCTTAAGACACCTTATGGCCAATACGGATCATTGGACAATACAGAAGTGTTGTTGTTTCAAAAAATCGGAAGTGTCAATACCAAACTTCCTTTATGGACTTTCAGCAATGAAAACGGACAGAAAACTGCTTACTTATTTGGTGAAGGATTGTGGAAATGGCGCATGTTGGATTTTGTAGAAAATGAGAATCACAGTGTAACAGACGATCTAATAGGCAAAACCATACAATACCTGGCAAGTAAGGAAGACAAACGCAAATTCAGAGCCTATCCGGCCAAAAACACATTTGAGGAAGACGAAAATGTGAAATTTTTTGCTGAATTGTACAATGCGAGTTATGAGTTGGTCAATACAGTTGACGTTAAATTGACACTGACCAACTCCGATAAAAAAGTGTATGCCTATACATTCTCTAAAAGCGGAAAATCCTATCAATTGGATCTTGGTTTGTTGGCTCCCGGCCAATACACTTATGTAGTCAAAGCTGATGGCATCACTGAAACCATCAATGGCAAGATCATTGTGACACCGCTGCAAACTGAATTGGTTGAAACCAAGGCTGATTTCGGTTTGATGCGTGAATTGAGTCGCAAACATCAAGGTAAATTCATGACTTTGAATGAAGCCGGCAATCTGGCTCAAATCATTAAGAACAATGAAAAAGTAAGTTCACAGTCATTCAACGAAAGAATGCCGGATGAACTGATCAGCATCAAATGGGTTTTTGCCTTGCTTTTATTGCTGTTGACGGCCGAATGGTTCATTCGCAAATACGAAGGAGGTTACTGATGAAATTGCGATTAAAAAAAGGGCCAGTACTCTGCAATTACTACCTCACCTTCAGATGCAATGCCAAATGTGGTTTTTGTGATATCTGGGAGAAACCATCACCTTATGTAACACTTGAAAATGTCAGAGAAAATTTGCAAGACCTCAAACGATTAGGCGTCAGTGTCATTGACTTTACAGGTGGAGAGCCCCTCTTGCATCAGCAATTACCTGAAATATTAAAATTAGCCAAATCTCTAGGGTTTATCACCACTGTTACCACCAATACGCTTTTATATCCAAAAATGGCGGCTAAACTGCATGGTTTGATCGACATGTTGCATTTTTCTTTGGACGATCCGGATGAGCAATTGCACAACGAAAGCAGAGGTGTAAAATTGTTTGACAAATTTGAGTCATCAATTGAAATCGCATTGGCTGCCGGCGAAAGGCCTGATATTTTGTTTACGGTCTTCTCCAGCAACATTCACAAAATAGAAGAAGTTTACCAAAAATACTGTTTGCCAAACAACCTGATGTTGATCTTAAATCCGGTATTTGAATACAATGAAGTTGGGTCTGAATTGGGGCCTGAAGAATTAGAGCAGTTATCAAAATGGTCGAAACGTCGATTGGTTTACCTCAACAATGGATTCATTGAATTGAGAAAAGATGGAGGCAATCACACAAATGATCCCGTTTGTCATGCAGCAAGCACCACGATCGTGATTTCACCTGAAAATGAATTGATATTACCTTGTTATCATCTCGGACTTCAAACACATCCAATAAAAGGACAATTGTTTGAATTGTGGAACAGCAAAGTCATACAAGAAGAAATCAAAAAAGAAGGCACTTATGAAGGTTGTGAATCATGTACGGTAAACTGTTACATGCAGCCAAGTTTTGCTGTCGAGCTTAGTAAATATTGGTTAAAAGCACTGCCCTCTACCTTGAAATACAATTTCAACAAAGGCACTTGGAAAGAGTTGATTTAAACGAATCTTGGATCGGTTTCCATTACATGTCCGCATGATTTGCAGGTTCTGAGGTCTTCATTGCCATAATACTCTTTGAATCGAGGCAAAAAATCTTTTTCAATATCGTGCAATTCAAAATAAGCAGCATGCAAAGGATGGTTGCATTTTTCGCAGAACCACAGCAGTCCGTCTGTAAACCCTTTTCCGGCTCTCACGCGCTCAAATACAAGTCCTAAAGAGCCTTCTGATCTAACTGGAGAATGTGGCACTTTAGCCGGCAGTAAAAACATATCACCTGCACTCAGAGGAATGTCGACAGCTTTGCCGTCTTGCTGAATTCTAACGGTGATGTTACCCTCCAACTGGTAGAAAAATTCTTCAGTTTCATTGTAATGATAATCTTTTCTGGCATTGGGGCCAGCAACGATCATGACAATAAAATCGCCTGCACCAACTGTTAGATTCTTGTTGCCTACAGGGGGTTTGAGCAGGTGCCTGTTCTCTTCTATCCACTTGGTAAAATTGAATGGTGGCTTAATTTCCGACATGTTTCAAATGTATGAAAAATATTAACATCTTGCTTGAATCCAACTAATTTTCTCATATTCGCAGAATGAATGAAGAGAATCTAGATATCCCTTTGATTAACATCAGACAGGTATTTCATGACAAGAACCCCAAACTGGCCAGGTGGATACCGGGCTTTATGTATAGGTTCTTTGAACGCCTGATCCATCAGGATGAGATGAACAGAATGCTAGTCAATTCCAGAGGACTCAGAGGTGTTGAATTTGCGAGATCCTGTTTCAGAGACATTGGGGTAACAATAGTATCTAAAAATACAGAAAATGTATCCAAAACAGGTAGACTCATACTTGCTTCCAATCATCCATTGGGTGGTTTAGACGGCATGGGATACATCAGCGAAGTGCACAAGATCAGACCGGATGTAAAGTTTCTGGTCAATGACATTCTGATGAATGTAAAGCCATTACAGGAAGTATTTTTGGGTGTCAACAAACACGGTAGCAATGCCAAAAGATCATTACTAGAAGTGGAAAGACAATTTGCTTCTGATGCTGCCACATTGATATTTCCGGCAGGTATGGTATCCAGACAACAAAACGGCCGCATTTTCGACTTGCAATGGCACAAGAGTTTCATCACCAAATCTGTTAAATACCAAACCGATATTGTTCCGACTTTCATAGAAGGCACCAACAGCAAACGCTTTTACAGAGTTGCCAAGATCAGGAAAATGTTAGGTCTCAAACTCAATTTGGAAATGTTGCTTTTACCTTCTGAAATGTTCCATCAAAAAGGCAAGACCATAACCATACATTTTGGAAAACCCATACCGGCCTATTTGATCAAAAACATTGGTGAACACCATAAGATCGCAAATGCCATGAGACATTTTGTGTATGAGATAAAAGACAATCCTGCTGCGGATTTCGAGGAATTTTATCACGCCTTTAAACAAAAGTGATTTTTTTATATATTTACAACTTGAAATCAAGAAAATGCAAGAGATAATAGAACCGGTTAGCAGGGAGCTGATAGAACAGGAATTGAACGAAAAGAGCTTCGTCAGACCAACCAACAACGGGGGAAACAAGCTCTACATCATCGATTGCCACAATGCGCCCAACACATTGAGAGAGATAGGCAGATTGAGAGAACTGTCATTTAGAATGGCTGGTGGCGGAACCGGTAAAGATTGCGACTTAGATGAATTTGATTTTGGACCCAGTGCATACAAACAACTCATTGTTTGGCATCCTGACGACAGAGAAATCATAGGCGGATACCGATACATACTCACCAAAGATGCCCGTCAGGCCGACGGTTCCTACCATCTAGCAACAACAGAAATTTACGAATTCAGCGAGCGCATGAAGGAATTCTATTTCCTTAAAACCATTGAATTGGGTCGCTCATTTGTACAACCCAAATACCAACCTAGTACCGAGAACAGAAAAGGTTTGTTCAGTTTAGACAACTTGTGGGACGGTTTGGGTGCATTGATCATCAATTATCCTGAGATGGAATATTTCTTTGGCAAGGTGACCATGTACACGCATTTCGACCGCGAGGCACGCGACTTGATTCTGACATTTATGCACCATTATTTCCCTGACCATGAAAACCTGATCAAGGTAGAGAACCCTATGCCGATAGTGCACGACACATCTGAGTTCTTGGCCTCTTTGCAGGGGCTGGCCTACAAAGAGGGTCATCATTTGTTGAATGCGAGGGTAAGGGAATTGGGAGAGAACATACCACCATTGTTCAATTCATACATGAACACGAGTCCGACGATGAAGACATTTCCAACTTGCATCAATTCGCATTTTGGAGACGTTGAAGAGACCGGCATCATGGTAACAATCAAAGACATCTATGAGTCGAAAAAAGACCGTCATGTGAGCTCATATTTGCGCTTTTTAGACAGCAAATTGAAGTCATAGACAGGGTTTTCACAATTTTTTCAAAAAAATTTTTGTAGAAAAAAATTTAATTCTATATTTGCACTCCTTTTTAGGGAAAAGACTCCTCAATAGCTCAGCTGGTTAGAGCGAGTGACTGTTAATCACTAGGTCCCTGGTTCGAGCCCAGGTTGGGGAGCAAAAGACAAAAGACTGCGTAAGCAGTCTTTTTTTTTGCGACACAAACTGGGTCCCGAATAAGTGTTTGTGCGAGGAACGAGCTTACAAACTCTTATTCGGGAAGCCCATCTTATTAAGTACAAATTACTTTCTGAAACACATTGTGCGGTTTTTTTTGTCCCAACCTAAGCGAGAAGCCCGTCCCGATTTAGTGTTTGTGCGAGGAACGAGCTTACAAACTCTTATTCGGGAAGCCCAGACTTTTTAGTACTTATTCATTTCAAAAGCACAATGTGCGGTTATTTTTTCAACACAGATTTAGCAAAAACATACCATTGCGAACATTGCACCAACGCGGTGAACTAATTAA
>DASWYG010000088.1:0-3660 GCA_036405075.1 Bacteroidia bacterium
ATCCGGACCAAGAGTATTCGGATATTGCAAATCTATTTGGACTGCCGATATAATTTTAACGTTTGAACCCAAAACCACATTAGGTTTTATTGTAACAACACCACCCGCTTTGATTACGGAATTATCAGGAATTATGGCACCGGACGGAATTATCAACCTATCCTGAACCGTCAAATATTGTTCATTCGAATAACTGTAATTATTTCCTAAATATAATCCTTTATCATTAAAAGCCAATTGAGTGATATTAAACTTCGATTTAAAAACATATTCTGAGTAATTTCTTGAATTGAACAAATCTGTCTTGCATTTAAAATACCTAGGAGTAGTGGTCATTTTGTTGGCGTATAAGGAGGTGGTAAAAGTGCCGGACAAATCAGAGAGTTTGGTTGCATGGATCACTTTCTCTTTCCAGTCTAAAGTTTGTACCAATGTAATTGGTTCTGAATTTGGTGAATTTTTTCTTTTTAGCCTGATATAAAGCTTGACATAAATTTCACCAAAATTATCTGAACCTAAAAGCGTAAAATCGAGACTTGTAAAACAAGTTATAGGGATATAGTTTGTCCTGAACCTAATCATCGATGTGGTATCCAACGGGTAATTCCGAGAAACATATTCCAACTTTAAATTTGAGGAATTCTCGAGGTTGTTGACCCTGTCTTCCAATGTCAACTGATTATTGTTCAAGACCATGTCGCCATGAAAGGGTATCGCGCTACTATTCAAGAAATCTACGATTTTGTTGGGAAACAAATTCTGGTTGTGCTTGTATTCAAACACAATGGCTGCATCAATGCTGACGACTTCCAAGTTTGAGGCAGGATTTAGCACGTACTTGATATCAGATTTCGGCCTGTATTGTCTAAATTTAATGGCATTTGCGTTTTCCAAATCATTAAAATTGTCGTAGTTGTACTGGCAAAAACTAGCGCTTGACAGCTTATTGACCACGTCTTCCCGACTTAAATTATTGCCTATCTCCGCGAATTCCACATCGGGTAGTTCTAGAATATTGAATACCCCAAGTATATTATTGTAAATTGGATTCAGGTGGCTAGATGTATTGGAAGGAATTGGAGAACCTGGAGTATAGAATGTAACGTCGGCTACTGACTGCTTTTCAGTCAGTGTCCCATGCAATCTCAGATTAATGTCATAAGTGACGGGACCTGACTTTTCCTGACCAGCAGATTCGCCACCTCCTGCCATGAAATAATCAACGATGCCAATGGCCATTCCGACATAAGGCAAATTGGAGGCTATGCCTTTTGAAGCTTCCAGCACTTTCCCGAGTTTAGTACTGGAAGGTTGTCGCACCCCAAACATTTGTTTGATACTGTCAGGTGCCCCCAGCAAATTTTTCAATGCGGTCTTGTTCATAGATTTGAGCGTGAATTCATCAAAATTTGGATTGTCTTTTCTCAGCCATTCCTTGGCCAGATGCTTAATAAGTACATCGTTCCCAAAGTCGATGATCTGGTTCATGGTGCTCTGGGTGTTGTTCCAATCACTGGCTCCTTTTTGTGCGGCGTTTCCTGCATCAGTAGCCACTTTAAAAAAAGATGCCAAGGAACCATTGACCGTTGAGCTGGCGTCGGATGATTGTGCTACGGATCCAAGTGGCGTGGCCCTTCCATCAATGGTGGCTTCAATATCCACAGTGCCAACGTTCACCAGTTGCATCCTGAGCGTGCTGATCTTATTTGCATGGTCATCAGGGTTGAGACAGGTACAAGGGTCATAACTGGTGGTGAGTTCACAAACCGTCCATTGGTAATTCAATTGATTTTGAAATTGCAACACCTGGTTCATCTGCTTGAATTCCAAAACAGGCTTGAATTCCAGAACGGTTTTTTGAATGGGCTCGGCATTGGAAAACAGTGCCCTGTTAGCCTGATTTGTTGCGTATATTTTAGTTGTACCAGGTTCATAATTATCAAAGCCTATTCTGATGAATGCAGCCTGCTTGTTTTGAATCCCCATGAGCGCCATGTATATTTTCATCTTGCCCGTAAACTTATTGTACAGGATGAAATAGGGGTTGCTCCTGCCGGTACCACCATTGTTTTGTCCTGCAGGATTTGGGGTGCCAAAATCCTTGAGCAGCAACTCCCAGCCGTCTTCCGGATTTATATCCTGATATTTGGCTGAATTGCCCAAGAATTGGTAATTCAACACATTCTGAGTGCCGTCGCAACTGCCCGATCCTAGCGGCTTGGTGCAGTAATAAGGCAGTTCAATGTACAGGCTCGGGGTACTCAAATTGTTACTTAAATACACCGGATGAATGGCTCTGTTCAGAGTCCAATCCCAGTCATTTGCACTTGATGCCGGATAATTTCTCCAATCAGTGGACTTTGTCGTAGGTTGATCATAACACTGTGCTTGAATATCCTTGTTGAATCCAATAAAGCACAAAACGATTACTTTTATATATAACTTAGTTTTCATTTTATTTTCCTTCCTATAAATTTATCTTTCACTAATGTCTTTTTCTTTATTTCGTCCCAAAGCGGATAATATTGAAATTCTATTTCAACATTTTTCAAATCTCTGCTTAATTGCATAAAACCATCAATTTGTATAATTGAATCACTCTGAAAATCACCGTAATTGTTTGTTCTGTAGGCTCTTTGATATAATCTTGCTGCAATAGGATGTTTAATCCACCCAACACCAAAGTATCCACAATTGATATCATCGAAAATTGGTTGAGAAAAACCTTCAGGTAAATTAATTCCATTTAAACCATAAGTTGAGTAATGCTGAAGTATACTGCAACTGTATATGGTGTCCCTCATCACGATTGTCACCAGCTTACCCGGGTTGCTTTCGTAATGGCCCGTGTAAACGCCTTGTATTGGTTTGGGGTTGACTATCTCATAGCCTTTCTTGTCCTGATTCCAAACTATTTCGTCGCCCCATGTGTACATCATGCGCCTGAAGGTGTCCCTTCCATCATCATTAGGATGACATTTCGTGTCAGGATGCTTATTGATGACCACCAGTGTGACTGGTATATAAGTCCTTGGGGGGAAGTCGTTCCTCATGAAGCTCTTTTCATACACCGTCTCTGCGCCTAGGGTCCAAATAAAACTATCGGCATCATGCAGCGCTCTGAATCTCACTATAGAAATGTTGCCAACGCCGTTGACCGAATCACATTCAATCCATTTATTGGTGTACTGCATCTTTTCCTCGATGACAAAATACGCTGAGGTGGAAGTCTTGCCATAACACGGGTCGTAATTCTCGCAACTGGGATTAGCCGGGTCTTTGCATCTTTTACATGAATTAAAAAAAGAGACAATGACAATCAGCAATACAATTTTTAATTTGGTTTTCATCTTGAATATAATGTTTTTGTATAAAAAGTTAAGTTTACAACAGCATCTCCCAACCATCTTCCGGTTGATAATTACTATTGGACTGATTGGTTAGATATCCAGCATGTGGTGCTGTAGATGGGCCTGTGAATGGATTCTGAATTTCTTTGTAAACATTACTAGGTCCATAAATGACATAATCTTCAGGAAGATTATCAGTTCTAAAGACACGCCAATCAAAATTATTGAGCATATTACTACAATTAGGGTTTGATGGACTATTGGGATTTGTATTTATTCCATTCCCATTTTCACAATTGCTTGTATTAGT
>DASWYG010000089.1:0-8208 GCA_036405075.1 Bacteroidia bacterium
GGACTGCAGCGATAGAGACACAAACAAGATCAAGCAAAACATTCTATTTCTGCAGAGTCTTGACACTGCCCGAATTGACAAGAACAAGCATTGGTACTATTATGATTTGAGCATGGCCCATTTCAAATTGTACACTTACAACAAAGACAGTGCATATTTGAGAACAGCCTCTCAGTTAATGCTCAATGCAAACATTTATAAGGTTAATTTTTATCATGCAGTTTATAACCTAGCATTATTCAATTACTGGTTAAATGAATTTGATTGGGCTGAAAGCTATTGCAAACAATATTTAAGTTTAAAAACAGACAAACATTCGCAGAAGGAAATCTGCAAACTTTTAAATAAAATACAAAAACAAAAAAGATGACAATTATAGCGGAAACAGAAAGACTCTTATTAAGAGAAATGACAGAACATGATGCTGAAAACGCCTACAATCTGAACATTGATCCGGAAGTATTGAAATTTACGGGAGATGAACCATTTGATTCTGTAGATGCAGCTAAGGAATTCCTTAAAGCCTATAAACACTATGAGCAATATGGTTTTGGCCGATGGGCTGTTATTTTGAAATCCACAGGTGAATATTTAGGTTGGTGCGGATTGAAATACACCCCGGAATTGGATGAATTTGATTTGGGCTATAGATTGTCTAAAAAACACTGGGGTCAGGGCTATGCCACTGAAGCTTCAATTGTGGCTCTGAAGTTGGGATTCAATCAGTTTAACATGAAACAGATCGTTGGACGAGTAATGCAAGGAAACACTGCCTCTTCCAATGTACTTAAAAAAGTAGGGATGACGTTCCTTGAAAACCGCGAAGATGATGGAGAGATAGAAGAAATATACCGATTAGCTAAAAACACTTTTGAAGCACTATGAAACATTTGGGTAGTATAGTTTTCATTCTATTGGTTTTAATCATACTCCCCTTTCCGGGAATTGCCGGAAACAATGAAAACATGCCCGATATTAAATTGGTTGCCACCATTTCTTTTATGATGAGCGCTTTGGGATACATTTATTTGAGCATAAGAAACAACAGCTTGTCATGGACCATAACGCTCATCCACATTTTGCTCTCTTCTCCCTTGGTACTGTTATCTGTATTGGGTATACAAGAAGCGTATTCATGGGTTGAATTAATTTCAATTCTAAGCTTTGTCATTGGTCAATTGGTATTCATTCTTGCATTTGTCAAAAGCAATCAAACATAATGTCACAGGAAATCGAAAATACAGCTACAGATTTCAATGCTCAATTGATGCACGCTTTTGAAACCAAGGGCAAAAAAAAGACTTATGCCAAAGGTGAATTCATCATCCGAGAGGGTGAACAAGAAAACAATTTGTATTTGGTGATTGATGGAGCTGTGAGAGCCTATTTTCTATCCGAACATGAAGAGCACACCATCCGATTAGGTTACAATGGTTCTTTTATCAATTCATTGGCTTCATTTTTCAGTCGCAAACCCTCTGAATTGTACATTGAAGCATTGAGGAAAACAGAGATCAAAAGTTTAAAAAGAGAGGATCTGCTCGAAATTGCCAATCGAAATGAGAAAAACCTGATGCAATACAACAGCATGCTTGAAAACCTGGTCGTTCAGCAAATCGAAAGAGAACTGGACCTACTGATCGACTCTCCATCTGAGCGTTTGGAAAGGGTTCTGAAACGAAGCCCACATGTGTTCAACTATGTGCCATTAAAGTACATTGCCTCATATCTGAGGATGAAACCTGAGACATTAAGTCGCATTCGAAATTCTTGATTTGAATCAAGAACCGTTCACTTTATTGATTTCATCTTTGCATCAATAAATATCCATCAAAATGAAACAAAACAAACATGCTTTATTGAAAGAACTTTACTTAATTGCAGAAGATGCATTGAACACCGCTCAATCATATAAAAATCTAAGTGAACAAACACTCAATTACAAACCGAATCCTGAATCATGGAGCATACTGGAATGCCTTGAACACTTAAACCTTTATGGCGATTTTTATATACCGGCTATTGAAAAAAGTATACTGAATGCGCCTACTTTCCATGGTCCGGAAATGTTTAAACCCGGCTTATTTGGCAACTATTTTGCTAATATGATGAAAGGAAAAAACGGAAAGATCAAAAAGATCAAATCACCCAAAGATAAAAACCCGGTAAACTCAAATTTGAACATTGGAGTGATCGACCGTTTCATTAAACAAACAGAAAGTTTAAAACATTTACTGAAACAAGCTGAAAAAGTAAGTTTGAACAAGGCCAGAACACCTATTTCCATTTCAAATCTGATCAAACTTAAACTGGGCGACACTTTCAGATTTTATGTTTATCACATCGAAAGACACATGCGTCAGTCAGAAAAAATCAAAACACACAACAATTTGTAAATCCCATCGTTTTGAGATAAAATTGTATTTATCATGAAACGACTTGTTATTTTCTTCGCATTACTTTCTGTAGGATTAAACGCTCAAACCATTGAACTGGGCGTAAGACACAACAATTCAGGCACCGAGAACATGAACAACAAACTCGGCATTTACGGGCAATTGGGTTATTTCATTTCCAACAACCTTCAGGTGGCTTTTCAATTTGACCGCATTGCCGCAGAAGACTACTCGGTATTTTACCCTCAATTAACTGAGAGTAAATTTGGCACCTATCCTCCCCAGTTTGACACCTTTAAAAATGTTACTCACGTTAAAAAAGTATGGGTCAACAACTTTGCTTTGAAATTGAAATATTACAAGAAATTCAGTGATGCTTTAACCTGTAACATTGGCCCTTCCATTGGTTTTTCATTTTTTCATCAAACCAATGAATATCAAAATCGTTCACCTAAAACAGAAACTTTATTCTCAGGGTTAAATCTAGGACTTGATGTCGGTTTAGCTTACCCCTTGAACAAAAGCAAGAGACTCTCTGCTACCCTGAATGCTAACCCGGGAGTTATATTTTGCAAAAAAGCAAATTACGACATAGCAGGTTACAGCGGAATGAATCATTCGTATACTCAATTGCGTTTAGGATTGATGTGGAATTTTGGAGAAATCGAAGAATGATCATTTTCTAAAATTGAACAGTACAAAACTAAGTCCCATTGAGAAATGGCCGCCCGACTTCCAATAATTCATAGAAGTGATTTTACCGCTTGCATCGGTTATACCAATTGTATTGTCACGTTCATAGATAACCCTTTCTGTTGCAAGCCAAACATCGAAACGCTTACCTTGAAATCCTAAACCAAAAACAAATCGGTTTTGTTCGAGGTTAGCGTTTTCAAAACCACCCTCCGGATGAATTTTTCGTTGCATGGTTTGGTATTTACCGTGAATTCCGGTCAACAAATAAACTGATGTCTTTTTATCCATCAGACCTTGTATAGGCCAATGGTATTTAAAATGTAAACGCTCGTCTTTGTATACATTCTTATTTAATATCCCTGTGCGAATTTTCCTGACACTGTATTCAACCGTCAATGCATCTTTGACAGGAAACTCAATTCCTATGCCTATGGGCGAAAACACATTGGATTTAAGGCTGATTCTTTGGTAATAGAAATCCGATTGGGCACTGAGCATACCCGAAATCAGTGTAAACATTAAAATGGCTGTTGTCCTTTTCATGACCCTAAGACAACTTGAATAAAATTTACCCCTATTCAAATTTATTTTTATTCTTTGATTTTTTTTGCAATCTCCTATAAGCACATCCAAGACACCATCATTTTGAAAACCAATTTAATCGAATCATACACTGAATTCAATATAGTTCCCAAACGAAAAGGAATCATACTAAGAAGTGGTGGAACCAAAATCAACAAAATGGAAGAAAACAAACTCTTATTTGAACTTTGGATGAAAGGCAATTGGTAGCTCACCTTCAAATTGAACAAACGTTCAAAACTTAATTAACAGGATTGTTGCTACTTTTCTACTTTTGTGATATGGGTAAGCAAAAGAAAAGAATAACACCACGCAAACCCAAGACCCTTTCAGCAAAGTCGGGCATGCCCAGCGAAACCATGGTGTATGTAGGCCCTGAGAGAGAATTGGGAACAACCATCGATTTGGTGGATTACGATGGTATAAACCTCGAGGAAAAACAGATACCCATAATTTCGGAATGCGATGCCTATCTTAAAAAAGAAAGCGTTACCTGGATTTCAGTAACAGGTCTGCAAGATTCAGCCAAAATCGTTGACATTTGCAACCGATTTAAAATTCATCCACTGATTCAGGAAGACATTTTGAACACACAGCAAAGAACAAAAATTGAAGAGTTCGACGAGAGCTTGTTCATTACCTTTAAAAATTTGTTCTTTTCAGAAGCCACTCAGGCCATTGAAGTTGAGCAGATCAGTGTGATCTTGGGTAAAAACTACTTACTTTCTTTTCAAGAAACCGACAGTTTATTGTTTAAAGAAATCCTGTCGCGTTTACACCATGCCAAGGGAAACATCAGAACAAAAAAAGCAGATTATCTGTTGTATAAGATTTTGGATACTGCAGTTGACCAGTACTTTGTATTGATTGACATTATAAGTGATTTTGTTGAAGATATTGAAGAAGAAACCATGCACTACCCCAACAACAGAACTTCATTCAAAATTCAAACCATGAAAAAGGAATTGATGTTACTGAGTAAACATGTGTTGCCAATGAGAGAAATGCTGAACAAACTGGAATCAGGTGACAACAATTTGATCGAAGAGCGTAACATGAATTACTTCAGAGATGTTTATGACCACACCTACCAGGCTTATGAAACCATTGAAAACCATAAAAGC
The DNA here is from genome assembly GCA_036405075.1 of Bacteroidia bacterium. Classification (GTDB taxonomy): domain Bacteria; phylum Bacteroidota; class Bacteroidia; order NS11-12g; family UBA955; genus JABMMZ01. The sequence goes on from DASWYG010000089.1 coordinate 4,799, forward strand.
TTGCTCAATGACTTGATGAACATCTACTTCACCACCATGAGCAACAAATTGAATCAGGTGATGAAAGTGTTGACCATTATCAGTACCATCTTTATGCCATTGAGTTTTTTAACCGGAGTCTATGGTATGAATTTTAAGCACTTTCCCGGACTCAACAACGTCAATGCCTATTATTACTTTTGGTTAACAGCAGGGGTGATCTTTTTGGGCATGATCATTTATTTCAGAAGAAAAAAATGGTTTTAAAATCAGAAAGGGGGCTCTAAGAGCCCCCTTTCTGCTGTATAATTGTGTAAATTTATTACTCTACAACGAGTTTAACATTGTAAACGCTGTCACCTGCAGCAATCTTCACCATGTAAAGACCGCTTTCAAGATCATTGAGGTACATTGTACCATTCACTTGACCTTCCATAACAACTTTACCATTCATATCCATTACCACGAATTCTGCCGGCTCTGCGATTGAAATTTCAACCGAACCTTTAGATGGGTTTGGATACACTTTGATGTCATCAGTCAATGGCGCATTGAAATCAATTTTTCTGATTTCAGAATACTTGAATTGACCATCAACATCTAATTGTTTCAAACGATAGAAGTTAATAGCAGCTGCATTTTTATCAACGAACATATAGTTGTTGATTGCGATAGAATTGCCTTTACCTGCAACTTCACCAATTTTCACCCAATTAACACCATCCAAACTGCGCTCAACATCGAAATGTGAGTTGTTTTCTTCAGATGAAGTTTCCCAGTTAAGCAAAGCAGAATGATCTGCAACTTGAGCTTTAGCTGTAAAGCTTACAAATGATACTGGAAGTGGAGTCAATGAATTACCAATTGCAAACGGAGAGAAAGTTCCGGTATAACCGGTGTAAGTCAAACTGTTTGAAGTGTATGAAGTAGTTCCGGTTTGTTTGTTCCATTGACCGAATTCGAAGTGATAAAGTGTAGGAGAAACCAAGCTAACCGCTTCACCGTTGTTCCAGTTGAATGTAAAATTCAAACCTGCACCACCGTTTGCATTGGTTTTGCTGATGTCCCAAGTGCGTTTAACACGACCTTCGCTTGAAGTGTAACCGGTTAAACCTTTAACATAAACTTCATCAAATACCCTTACAGAGATGTAATCATCGCTACCGGTTTTGTTGGTAACGGTTAAAGGGTTGTAAGCAGAGTTACCTACAGGGAAAGTAACTGTTTCATTGTTTGATACATTCATTTTCAAAACACCGGTTCCGGTAGTTCTGATAAAGCTGCTGCTGTTGGCATCAGAGATTTCGCTAACAGTTAAGTTGTTGTTACCGATGTTGATGATACGACTGGTACCATTGAAATCAAGGTGACCAATGATACGAGTTTGATCAAGAATCAAATCGTTAGGAGCTGAAGTGTTGATCACAACGTCAATACCATTGTCGGCAACACCACCACACCAGTTGGTAGCAAGCTGCCAAGCTGAGCTGTTTCCACCGTCCCAACGAGAAACTGTAGTACCAAACACTGTAACTGTACCATAAGCACTGTAAGCAGATCCGCAAGTACCGTTTGTAAGCAATACTCTGTAGATTCTGTTTGTTCCAACACCTGAGTAGGTCAAAGTAGCAGTTGTATTTGAAACATCTGTCCAAATGATACCACCGTCAACTGAATACTGCCATTTGTTGATAGTACCAGTGTAACCACTCAAAGTAAGTGTACCCGTGTTACTTGTTCCGCCGCAATGTTCTGTGCTGCTAACAGTTCCCCCAACAGGAGCTGTACCTGAAACTACAGTAATGGTGTAACCTGGAGTGTAAGTAACAGAACCACAACCGTTGTTTTGAACACCGGCTCTGAAATAATAAGTACCTGTAGAACCCAATGTGTAATTGAGTGAAGTTGAAGTACTGTTGATGTCAGTAACCGAAGAAACAAAAGTGCTGCTTGTAGAAACCTGCCATTTAACAACATTACCTGAATTACCAAACAATGTGAATGAAGCTTGCGCACCTGCACAAATACTGTTATTTGCGGCAATGATATTACCGGAAACAGTAGATGTAACATAGATTGGAGTAGCAGAAGTGGTCAAATTGGTACAACTTCCGTTGTTTACAACCGCTCTGTAATAAGTAGTAGTAGAAATGTTAGAAACAGTCAATGTTTTTGTGGTATTGCTGATAGCAGTACCTGCAGTAAGGAAGTTGTCTAAAGACGATTCCCATTTAGAAACCGTACCAGGCATATTGGTAAGAGTCAATACAGTACTGTTAGTACCTGTACATACAGACACATTACCACCGGTGATAGTTCCTGAAGGAGCACCATTGATGTAAACATCACGTGTGAAAACTACTTGAGAGCTGGTTTGATCATTTGGCATGCCACCATACTCGAAAATACTACCAATACCACTGCCATTAGGGAAGTCGTTCCATGTACCATTGTTTGAATACATGTGACCGAAATTTTCTTCACCAATTGTACCTTGGTTTGGATAGTCATTTGGCTCTGCATTAGCCCAGTTGTTGTAAACACCACTGATAGCATTGATACCTCCAGAAGAATAAGCATTGGTGTTGTTGATCTTAAGACCACGCTCAGGACCAGTCACCCAATAGAATTTACCTTCAGCATTACTTTGTGCAGCAAAAGCTGTGTAACCTAAGGCTGTGTTCAATTGGTCTTTGTCATCTGAGCTTCCAATCCATGAGTTTTGACCGATCAATACTGAAGCAAAACTGTTTTCTGCTTGTGAGGTCAATGTCGCAAGATAACCTTGACGACCAAAGTAAGATAAACCTTCAGCAGTTGATTTAGCAGATGTCCAGCTCAATCCTGTTGCATAATACTCATAAAAGTGACCATTCAAGATGTTGAAATACTTGTTTCCAACAATGAAAGATACTTTTCTGCTTTCCGGATTACAAACCGCAGAAGTAGTTTTAATGGTTACCGTTCTGAGGAGTGCTTGCCAATTGGCAGCAGACGCAGTACCTGTAAAAACAAGACTTCTTGTAGTAGTGTTAAAAGCTGCGGCAGATACCCCTGAAGGTAAAGTGCCGGTGTAAGAGAGCACGTCTCCGGAAGTGTAACTTCCGGTAATAGTAATGGTAAATCCACTGATGGTACCATTAGAAGTTAGAGTGATGCCACCATCTACCACTGTAGCAGTGTTGTTAGTGATGGTGTTAACAGAGGTCGTTCCGCTGACGTTGGCCGTAGTGGCGGTTTGCGCGGAGGCACCAAATGACACTAATGTAAGCATTAGTAAGCTCACAAAGAACTTTTTTGATGCAGCTGAGAATTTTGATGTACTTGTGTAATTGCGATTCATAAAATGAATTTAGGTGAGGCAAAGGTATTTTGAAACATTAGTATTTACAAGCCTTTGCAAGCGTCTCAGCCCTCTCATTAGGTCTTAA
>DASWYG010000090.1:0-25556 GCA_036405075.1 Bacteroidia bacterium
TCCCTTTGCATCAAAGATTCTATTGAATAGCAATAAAAGGATTAAGAAATGTGACTTTTTCATCGTTTAAGATCATTGTAAAAATAAATATTTTCCATGAATTGCCAATTTTGATTTAACCTTATTTAGAGGAAATGGCCGCTGATATACGCAGATTGAGACGAATAGAAAATCCCAATAGGATAACAGGTTAGGTAAACAGTTCTTTTAGTGAGCTAATTTAACTTTATTTCGAGGATATGGTCGCTGATATGCGCTGATTGACGCAGATAGGGACGAAGAGAAAATCCCAACAGGATAACAGATTTTTAATATGATGGTGAGGATATGGCCGCTGATATGCGCTGATTGACGCAGATAGGGACGAAGAGAAAATCCTAATAGGATAGCAGATTAGGTAAACAGTTCTTTTAGTGAGCTAATTTAACTTTATTTCGAGGATATGGCCGCTGATATGCGCAGATTGACTTAGATCGAAACGCAATTGAGATTCCGCTCGATCACATCATTGCGAGAGACAATGACTAGTAAATTGGTTCATTGAGTGTGTAGATTAAAGGATGATTGTATGATTTTAAAAGCCAATAGTGGCATTGCTCTACAAAAATGCAGGGAATAAGTAACAAGTTCCTTAGATTTGAATAAAGCAATACCACGCAACATTGAACGTTATTGATTTTTATATTCACTTCTTAAATCTCATGAAAATAAAGTTTCAATGGACCCTGTTTGCATGTTTGACAGCGCTAAATGCAATGTCAACAAATATTCCATCGTTGAGACCATCAAACAATCTTAATTTGACTTTTTTGAACCCGGCCTACAGTGGTTTGAACCCTAAATTGGAATTGAATGTGAATTCAGTATACAGTTATGTAACTGAAAGTGTGATGTGGGGCACCGATACGCGTTTTTATCTGAAATCGGTGGATTTAAAAACCGGTATGGCAAATACGACAAGAAGTTATGATCACAATATGTACATTCAACATTTTGATTTGCACAATGCCAGCGCCCCGAGACCGGAGGCCTGGTGCACGCCTTAGCGTGTACGGCACCCGGAGGGCGAGGAATAGGCGCCCCAAAAAATGACATTGGGTTTTAGAAATTTACTGATGCATAATTTCAGATCAATTTGAAAAAATTTGATTAGGTTTGTGTTTCATTATGTCGATTAAAGATTACAAACACACAGCTGCTGAGCGTTTTATGCGCTATGTTCAGATAGACACTGAAGCCGATCCGAATTCTGAGACTCAACCTTCTTCAATGAAGCAGAAGGATTTGAGCAAATTGTTGGTGGAAGAATTATTGGCAATGGGCATAAAAGATGCTGAAATGGATGAGCATGGATATGTGTATGCCAGCATTCCATCGACCAGTAAAAAAGCTGTTCCGGTGATTTGTTTTTGCTCACATGTGGACACTGCGCCTGATGTAACGGGTGCAAATGTGAAACCTGTGATGCACAAAAATTTTGATGGCAGTGCAATTTCTTTTGCTGATGATGCCAACTTGAAATTGACTATTGAAGATCAACCTTACTTAAAAGAACGCATTGGAGATGACATCATCACTGCATCTGGTAAAACCTTATTGGGTGCAGATGATAAAGCAGGTGTGGCCATCATCATGGATTTCGCCAATTACATGATGCAAAATCCTCAAATTGAACATGGACTCATCCGCATTTTGTTTACACCTGATGAAGAAATTGGAAGAGGTGTGAACAAAGTTGACATGAAGAAACTGGGAGCCGAATTTGGTTATACCATGGACGGTGGACCCAGAGGTGTTTTGGAGGGCGAATCATTTTCAGCTGATGCTGCAGTTATCGTTTTTGAAGGCATCAGTGCCCATCCGGGTTATGCAAAAGACAAAATGGTGAGCGCCATAAAAGTGGCTGCTTATTTCATGGATTCCCTGCCCAAAGACAACTGGTGTCCGGAAAGCACATCGGGCATGGAAGGATTTGTGCACCCTGTTCATTTTGATGCAGCGGTTGAAAAAGCCACCATACAATTCATTGTGAGGGATTTTGACACTGCTCAATTGGAAAAACATGAAAACAAATTGGAAGATTATGCAAAAGCAGCAGTAGCTAAATTTCCGGGTTCCAAATATCAAATGACGGTGAAAGAACAATACCGCAACATGAGGGAGATGCTGGACAAATACCCACAAGTAATGGCTTATGCCGAAGAAGCATACAAAAGAGCGGGGATGAATCCGGAAAGGGAGAGTATAAGAGGCGGAACGGATGGATCGAGGTTATCGTTTATGGGCATGCCTTGTCCAAACATTTTTACCGGTGAAATGGCCATACATTCGAGAAAAGAATTTGTGAGTGTACAAGACATGGAAAAAGCAGTAGAGACCATTGTGCACTTGAGTTCCATTTGGACTGAAAAGGCTTGATCAGCTTGAATATATTTAGATTTAAGAAATCCGCAGTTTTGAAATATTCTGCGGATTTTTTATTTTTGAGATATACTGAAACATGAAATTCTTTAACTCAATACTTTTTGTTTTATTGGCTTTATTTCAATTTGAAAATGTATGTGCACAGACATTCACCGCAAAGGATATGGAATTTAACAGACGAGAGTTTGATAGTTTACGCCCTAAATCTGAAATTGCAATATTTCGTGATGGTTGCTATTTGAATTTTTACTCAAAATATTATGACCCATCAAGTAATAAGAATGACAGTGAATTGATTACTGAGCATCAAAATCTATGGAAAAAAGAACCTGAGGAATACGATCATTATTTATATGCAGAGTTAGCGCTGGCTTACTATAGGGTAAAGGATTATACCACTGCTGAAATCATGTTTAAGAAAATAATAGAATCTGAACTTCAGTGTTACAATCAAATGGTATATTACCCTTATCGTGGTTCATATGAAGTTTCATACGAAAGTGATTCCAAATACGAAACACCTGAACACCATAAGCATAAAGCTGCTACTTATTTGGCCTATATTTATTTAAAAAGGAAAGATTATCAAATAGCTTATGATTGCGCTATGTTAGCCTTAAGAGATTACTCCAAAGGTTATTTCGGAAATTATGAAGACCATATGGATGAATTGATTTTTGAGTGCATGTATCATCTAGGTGAGTACCAAATGATATTGGATAAATATTTCGTTGAGTACTTCTTTTGTGATAACACATCAATGACAGATGTCCTATTGAAACTCTATACCCGTGAGCAACTTCGCGACTCGATGAATGCAGCTGTTTCAACTATACGATACACCATTTCAAAACCAGGAACCAGCACTTGGTATGGCGACTATGGTATGCGTATTCGCAAAACTCAATCGATCAATTCATCGATTTTTTTATGGGTCATTGGTTAAAATTAAATAGCATTACTTATTATGATGATACCATACCTAACCCAAATGACATTATTTGGGAATTGAAAAAGACCTATTTTTATAGTATGGTATATGCCAATAATAAATATTGAAATGTTAAAATTATAATTTAAACATGAATTCAAACAACTTTGAGGAATCTGAAGAATTGCAAGCGTTATCAATGGATGAACGATTGGTGTTTTGTTCAAGTTGTAAAAACAGATCTTTTAGCCCGAAAGATGGAGTTGTTTGCGGACTGAACAACGAAAAACCAAGTTTTGAATACGAGTGCCTTAATTACAAAGAAGATGAAATTGCTTTGAATCGAAACACTCAAATTGAGGACAAGAAAACTTATTATGAAAAAGTTGTAAAGCCCAGGTTCTTGTGGATTGCAATCATTTCATGTATCTTGATTTATTTGAGTTATAAATACTTCGATGGATTATTTTCTGCGATTATTTTGATCGTAGGCATTGTTGCAATTGTGAAGTACTTCGATAAATAATCTTCTCAACTTAAAATTAACCTGACAATAATTAATCAATACGCATATTTCAAGATTCAATTCTAACAAATTGGATTGAGTCTTCAGGTATTTCACTTTGGCCCTTTATTTTAAGGATGATTTTCCTAATTCAGACAATTAACCATCATTAGTGGATTAATTATCGACCCAACTACCAATAAAAGCCAGCAAAAAGCAGTTATTTTACATTACCTGCGCCTTGCGGTGCGGTTTGTGTATGTGTGTCAACTTTAATCATATATTAGTTTTATTGATTCTTCCACTGTTTTTTACAGAAGGATGTTCATCCGCCGAAACACCATTAAAAGCTCAATCCGGCATAGAATCTGACACCTTGATTTGGGTCTACGAAATGTGCAATAAGTGTGGCACTTTTGATGCTAAAAAACACAACAAAACTGAATTAATCAACATTAGAAATTTAATGGATATGGGTTTTTCAGGATTAACTTTTCAAACCAAATCAAGAGTTTTCGATTACAAAAATATATGCTCATTGGATTCATTTGCATTGGAACAAGAATACAATTCTCTAAAAAACAAGATACAATCCATGAAGATCATTGAAAAACCAATTTGGATTAAATTGAGACAAATGAGCCTTGATGCTTTGCAAGAGGAATACAACATCAAACGCACAGAGATGATGGCATATAAATATCCGGAGGTTCTGCTTTCACATCCTTATTCAGCAGGTTGTCCGGAGTTGGCTGAGATTCTATATAATCAAGACACCAATCGCATATTGGAAGCATGGAAAAATCAAGTCATTGAACAGGCTAAAACCAACAGCAATCCGCAAGGGCTGATAGACCAATTTGCATTAAAGAACAGTTTACCAGAGAGGGTTGAAATCGCTAAAACCGAATTGATCACCTTTGGCTGGCCATGTAAAGACCGAATCCACAATTTAAGTGCTAACACTTTGTATCAAGAAGCCTTTGACAGGCTGTTTCTGAGTATCGAAAGCGATTGCTTTTGAATTGGTTATTGGTCAGTAGTTTAAATCGTTTCGCGATTTTCGTACAAATAACAGCTAACCAGTAACAGATAACTAATAACAGATAACTAATAACCGTAACTACCCTAAAACCAATCTCTCATCTTATCGAAGAAGCCTTTTTCTTTTTTGGCATTCTTGGATGAGAAATTATCAGAGTCTTTTAGTTTTTCGAGGAGTTTTGCTTCTTCTGAACTCACTTTTTTAGGTATCCAGATGTGCACCAATATGAGTTGATCGCCGGAATGATATCCATTCACTTCAGGGAATCCTTTTCCTCTTAAACGCAAAACTTTTCCGCTTTGTGTACCTGGCTCAATATTGATTTTGGCTTTTCCATCGATGGTAGGCACTTCGACGCTGCAACCTAAAATTGCATCTACCACACTTATGGCCAAATTATAAATGACGTTTTGTTCTTGACGTTCCAATTCAGGATGCTGCTCCTCCTCTATGAGTATGAGCAAATCGCCATCTATTCCTCCTCCAGGCGCTGCATTACCGCTGCCTCTCATAGACAATTGCATACCTTCCTGAACACCTGCAGGTATTTTAATGGTTGTTTCTACCTCTTCATATACCAGTCCGTTTTCATTGGCTCCTGCGGGGCGATTTGAAAGTGTTTTACCACTGCCATTACAGGTTGGGCAAGGGGTAACTGTTTTCATGTGACCCAAGAAAGTTTGAGTAACTCTGTTGACCTGACCTGCTCCTTTACAAGTAGCACATTCCTTAAAGGTTGCTCCTTTGGCTACTACTTGCTTTCTGAATTTAATTTTTTTCTCTACGCCAGATTTGATATCGGCATAAGTCAGTTTTAATTTTATTCGGATATTGCTGCCCACATTGGTGCGGGTTCTGCCTCCCCTGCCGGATGAACCGCCGAAGAAATCACCAAATCCACCACCACCGCCAAAAATATCACCAAATTGGCTGAATATGTCGTCCATGTTCATGCCGCCACCGCCATTGAATCCACCACCACCGTTCATGCCGGCATGACCAAATTGATCATAACGCTGTTTCTTTTGAGCATCGCTGAGCACTTCATAGGCTTCTGCAGCTTCTTTGAATTTATCTTCAGCAGATTTATCACCCGGATTCTTATCCGGATGGTATTTAATGGCCATCTTGCGGTAAGCTTTCTTAATTTCTTCCGCAGTGGCATTCTTGCTCACTTCCAGTATCTCGTAATAATCTCTTTTAGCCAAAATTTGAATGTATTAAATATTATTCTCCTACTACTACTTTTGCAAATCGTATAACATGGCCATTGAGGGTATAACCTTTTTCGGTCTCATCAATCACTTTTCCTTTCATGTCTTCGGTTGGAGCCGGAATATTGGTAATGGCTTCGTGAATATCTACATTAAATTCCTGCCCAACACTGTCTATACTTTTGAGTCCTCTTGCACTAAGAATGTTGCTGAATTTATGGTGAATCAATCCAATACCATCTTTCAAAGCCTGAACATCTGTCATGTTTGCTGATGCTTTCATGGCCCTTTCAAAGTCATCTATGACAGGCAATAGTGCCAGCATGACATCTTTCCCTGCAGTTTGTAATATTTCAGATTTTTCCTTGATGGTTCTGCGTTTGTAATTGTCAAACTCAGCATACAACCTCAGGAATTTATCATTGGCCTCTTGCAATTGTTTTTTCAGGTCTTCTGTTTCATTGCCTAAACCAACTTGTGAATCAATGTTTGATTCAGTGGTATTGTCAACAGAATTCTGTTCACTGTTATTGCTTTCAGTTTGTTCCTTGTCTTGTACTTCGTTTAGTTCGTCAATCATACAGGCTACCCTTTTCAAAAAGGTTGCCAATAGTTAAAATGTGACAAGTTGTCGGACTAATTCAGCTTGATTTTGCCAATGCAAAAGCCAAGTTGGTAAAAAAAGAAGAATTATTTGATGAGTGTTTCGATGGCGCTCTCAACTTCAGCCATGTTGTTCCCTGAAATATGAATATTGCCTTTTGAATCAATGACCACTATTCTTGGCAGTGTTTTCACACCGTATTTCAAAGCAATTGGAGATGTGTATTTTTTTAAATCACACACGTGATCAGCCCAGATCATTTCATCTTCTTCAACAGCTTGTTTCCATGCTTTGTCGTCGGTATCCAGAGACACGCTGACAAATGCCAGTTTTGGGTGTTGGCGGTATTTTTCGTACAATCTGACAACATTTTTATTCTCAGAACGACTGGCTTTACTCCAGGATGCCCAGAAATTGATTACCACGACTTTTCCTTTGTGTGCGCTTAAATTAAGTGTATCGGAATAAGCCTTAGCTTTTGCGACAGATAAACTTTCTTTGGTTTTAAATGCATAAAAAACCATTATGGCGAATGTGAAAACCAATGTCAATGCAATGGCTTGAAGTGCTTTTTTCATGAGAGGGTCTTTTAATCCAATCTTACAATATCCGCGCCAATGTTATTTAACCTTTGGTCGATGTATTGATAACCGCGATCTATCTGTTCGATGTTTTTAATGGTGCTTACACCATTTGCGCTCAAAGCAGCAATAAGCATAGCTACACCGGCTCTGATATCCGGAGAACTCATGGTGATGCCTTTTAATGGTATTTTTTTGTCCAAGCCCATAATGTTTGCTCTATGCGGATCGCACAATATGATCTTAGCACCCATATCAATCAGGTTGTCTACAAAAAACAATCTGCTTTCAAACATTTTTTGATGTATGAGTACATTTCCTCTGGCTTGTGTTGCGGTAACCAAAATGATACTGATCAAATCCGGCGTAAAACCTGGCCATGGCGCATCGGCAATGGTCAATATACTGCCATCAATGAACGACTCGATCTCGTAGTGTTTTTGAGATGGGATAAAAATATCATCTCCTCTGTATTCCAATTGAATGCCTAGTCGTCTGAAAGTATCGGGAATGATACCCAATTCAGGGATTCTGCAATCTTTAATGGTGATCTCACTTTCTGTCATTGCTGCCAAACCAATGAAACTGCCGATTTCAATCATATCCGGCAACATGGTATGTTCAGTTCCGCCAAGGCTCTCTACACCTTCAATGACCAACAGATTACTGCCAATGCCTGATATCTTAGCTCCCATTCTATTGAGCATTTTACTGAGTTGTTGCAAATATGGTTCACAAGCAGCGTTGTAGATGGTAGTGATACCTTCGGCCAAACAAGCTGCCATTAGGATATTGGCTGTGCCTGTTACCGAAGCTTCATCCAAGAGCATGTATGTGCCTTTAAGTTTGCCTTCAGGAGTGCTGACTTTATAAAACTGCTCATTGTGCAAATATTCAAATTTTGCACCCAATTTCATGAAGCCTATAAAGTGAGTATCCAATCTACGTCTTCCAATTTTATCACCACCCGGACTAGGAATATAACCTTTTCCAAAGCGAGCCAGGAGCGGACCAATGATCATGATAGAACCTCTGAGGCCGGCGCCCTTAGCTTTAAATTCATCTGAATTTAAAAAGTCAAGGTTAATGTCATCTGCTTTAAATGAATAGGAACCTTCTGAAATTTTATTGACTTTAACGCCTAAGTCTCCGAGCAATTCAATGAGTTTGAGTACATCTCTAATTGCCGGTATGTTGTGAATGGTGATCTCTCTATCTGTGAGAAGAACGGCTGAAATGATCTGTAGCGCTTCGTTCTTGGCGCCTTGCGGAATGATCTCTCCTTTGAGTTTATTACCGCCGTTGACTTTGAAAGTTGCCATTAAAGGAACGGTTATTTTTTGTTGTAGTATTTTTTGTTTTTGTTGTGGAATTGTTTTCCGCCGCTGTTATTGTTACTTCCTCCACCATTGTTGTTATTGTGTTTGAAGAATTTTTTGCGTCTTTGTTCCAAAGTGATCTCGAGGTCATCAGGATTCACTTTCAATTTATTTTGAGACAGCGCTTCCAAATGCTCGGCAAGCTGTTGGTTATTGAGGTTTTCATTGTTCCAATTCCTAGAAGAGTTGGTCATGAAAGAAGCCAAAAGGTTGAGAAATTCTGCTTTTAATTCTTGATTTTCTAAAGCAGTTGCTTTACCTACCATGAATTGGAGGTTACGACCATAGAATCTGAATTTGATAGGCAATGAAGGGTATTCTACTCTTTCAGGCTTTTGATTGATTTTCCCTGCTTCCGGCATAGGATAAGGGCCATCAACATCTAATTTATATTCAGATATGATGTGAAGGTGATCCCAAAGTTTTTGTTTGTAGTCAGCTTGCTCTTTTACAATAGGGTTTAAAATCTCCATAACAGAAATCAAAGCTTCTGCCATCTTCAGTCGTTTGTCCTTATCGGGAATAGATAGCACATGCTCTACCATGTTTTGAAAAGAACGACCATATTCGGAAATGATAAGTTTTTTAGCTTGGGTATTGTATTGAAATAAATCTGACATTTTTTCCTCGTTCAAAGGTAGCTAAATTTCTGACAAAAAAAAACCTGCCGTTTGTTGCGGCAGGTTTAAATATCTTCAAAAACTAAGAGTTAGTTTTTTACAATCTCAGGGTTAAGTGGTTCGAAAGTGATCATGTGTTCTTTATCGTTGTGTTTGAAACTCAATTTCAAGTTTTTGTTTTTCAACATCACAACGTCAGCAGTGAAGATTTGTTTTTCGTCTGCATAAGAAAGATCGCGATTACCTAGGTGACCGAAGTCAACTTTTCTGAATTTGTCAGCGAAACTCCATTCTCCACCAAAATCAATCTTTTGAAACAACAGGTTGTTTTTAGATAGATTACCGACCAAATCGATGAAATGAGCTGAGTTCATATTGGTTTTGAGGTTTAACAATTTGTTGTTGTTTTTCTCAGAATACTCTTTTGTGTAGGCCATGTTCAAAGCATATTTGTTGTTTCTCATTATGCTGAAAACAAATGTGATTGAATCGCCAATATAGAAAGATTTTTTTGAAGAGTCGCTGGCACTTCCATCGATGGTGTAATCAGTACACACCCATTCGTTGGCCAATCTGTCTCTCTTTGTTCTGAAGGAAATCTTAGACCCTTCTTCATAACAAGCACTAAGTGCCACAGTTATTGTCACGGCAATGATCAACAGGTTATTCAGTCTTTTCATTTTAATGTATTGTATTATTTTGCTGCAAATATAATAATAAACAATGGCATTTCAAAGTTATTTTACGTTTAAAAGTAAAACAAAAGTTTCAAAATACCGCTGTAGTTGTCGTTGTCGATGGTAAATGTAGTTGATTTTGAACCACTTAACTCAAACTCCTGAATTGTATTTGTAGTGAAATTATATATCTCATAGGCATAAGTGTTAAAAGAACGCATTCTAAGTGCCGGACCAAAGCCAAACTCCGCTCCCAGAGACACTTTGGGGGCTATGAAATACTCAACACCTGCAAATGCCCTTGCTTGTAAGCCAAATGTATTGCCATTGTTCAATTTTGTTTGTCTTTGCACCCCTGTGTCATAGTATTCAAGTTTATTGCCATACGAGTTTTTGGTGCTTTGACCTGTAAAACTGATCAATCCTTCTAGTCCATAATAACCTTGTATACGTGTATTGCCCTTTCTTTTCTCAAATCCAAATCCCAATCCGAAGTTATTGGTACTGGTTTTTTGAACATCGTTTACTTTAGCTCCTACTGCCGCTCCCGGACTCATATCAGCAACTTCAAAAGTTGTATTTATTGTACTAAAACCCAATCTGATACTGGCTCTGTAAGCATAATTATTGGTCTTCATGTATTTGCCAAAAACACTTGCATTTGAAGTTGGAAACCCAACCAAATTGCCATTGGTACCGCTGGAATTATTGAACATGTTGCCAAAATATTCCAAGATGGGCGTAGCACCAAATCCCAGACAATATTCGCCTTGCTGAGGCAATATGTTGATGCCTCTTTTACTTTTTAAAACAGGAGTCTGCTGTGCATTTAAGGCTGCCATCGACAAAACCATTAAAGTCAGGATGTATTTTTTCATGTTACAAATTTATTTCAATTGAATAAAGTAATCTCAAAGATAATATCCCAAATGTGGATATCCCTAATGAGACTGAACCATAATTAAGTTAATTACCTATGAATCATCAGTTTGGCAAACTTGAGCACCAATGTTTTTTGACCCAATCCTTCAAATTCGATCAAAGCCTTTGCACTGTCACCTGCTCCTTCTAATTTCATCACCTTTCCCATTCCAAAACGCTGGTGTTCGACTGTTTGCCCCTCAGCAATCTCAGAAGCATCGCTGGGTTTAAAATCTGCCGAAATTGAAACAGGCTTGCTTGGCTGTACAATGGTTTTACCGACGTTCATGCCATAACCGCGTCCGTAATCCTTTTTCTCTATTGGCTTGAACAAGGATTCTGACTTTTGAACCATGCCTGATAAATCCAAATATTTGGGGTCCATTTCTTCAATGAACCTGCTGGGTTCACAAGGTATTAAATTGCCATATTTGAACCTCGAAGTGGCAAATGACAAGGTCAGTTTTTCTTCTGCTCTGGTAATGGCCACATAAAACAGACGTCTTTCCTCTTCAAGATCCTGACGACTGCTTAAGCTCAATTGACTTGGAAATAAGTTCTCTTCTAATCCAACCACATACACATGCTTAAATTCCAAACCCTTGCTGCTGTGTATGGTCATCATGGTCACCTTATCATTGTTGCCATCGTCTTTATCTGCATCTGTATACAAAGCAATTTCCTGTAAAAATGCCGATAAGGTCTTTTCTGATTCATTGGTATCGTCTTCGGTAAATTCTTTGATGGCATTTAGCAATTCCACCATGTTCTCGTATTTGGACACGCCTTCAACAGTTTTGTCTTCATACAAGGTCTTCATCAAAGTGGATTGCTTAGCCACATATTCAGCTATTTCATAAGCGTTTTTAGATTGCAACATGGTTTGAAAACTGCTGATCATGATGCAGAAATCTCTGATATGAGGTACTGCAGCACCTAACATTGGATGCATGTGTGCATTCTTTACAATCTCCCAAACTGTGGTATCATTTTCTGAAGCCAACACAACCAATTTGTCTATGGTTGTAGCGCCGATTTTACGAGCCGGATAATTGATGATACGCTTCAACGCCTCTTCATCGTTTGGATTTACGACTAAACGCAAATAAGCGATCAGATCTTTGATCTCTTTCCTTTGATAGAAACTCATACCTCCATAAACTTTATATGGTATGTTGTTTCGTCTCAATGATTCTTCAAAAGCACGGCTTTGTGCATTTGTTCTGTAAAGGATAGCAAAATCCGAGTTGTTCAGTCGGTGTAGATTTTTCTCTTCAAAAATACTTTGAGCAACAGCACGACCTTCGTCATTGTCGCTGGGTGATTTAAAGAGTTTTATTTTTTCACCATCGGGATTTTCGGTAAAAATCCTCTTTTCTAATTTTTCTTTGTTATTGGCAATGATGCTGGTGCTTGCATTTACGATGTTACCCGTACTTCTGTAGTTGTGCTCAAGTTTGAATACTTTTAAATCCGGATAATCCTTTTCAAAATTGAGGATGTTCTGAATGTTCGCACCTCTGAAACTGTATATACTCTGAGAATCATCTCCCACAACACAGAGGTTTTCATACATGGCAGCCAAACTTTTTACGATCATGTATTGGCACAAATTAGTATCCTGATACTCGTCTACCATGATGTACTTAAATTTATGCTGATAACGGTAAAGCACATCAGGATGTTCTTTAAATAAACGATAAGTATTCAGCAATAAATCATCAAAATCCATTGCTCCGGCTTTGTAACATCTGCTTTGATACAACGCAAATATCTTAGAAGTCATTGGTCTTCCCGTTGAGGAATCTGCCTCAAGCAATTCAGGTAATTTGATGTATTCCTTGTGGGTGATCAAACTGTTTTTACAGTTGCTGATTCGATTGTAGATCTGTCCGGGTTTGTAGAGTTTTTCATCCAGATTGAGTTCTTTTACGATTGTTTTGATCAAACTTTTTGCATCATCTGTATCATAAATTGTAAAATCTCTTGGATACCCGATTTTTTCAGCTTCAATTCTTAAAATTTTTGCAAATACGCTGTGAAAAGTTCCCATCCAAATATTGCGCGCTTCGGTACCCACAACAGTTTCAATCCTGTTTTTCATTTCTCTGGCAGCTTTGTTTGTGAATGTAAGGGCCAAAACATTGAATGCATCGGTACCTTTTTTGATGATATGAGTAATTCTGTAAGTAAGCACTCTTGTTTTACCACTGCCTGCGCCGGCAATGATCATAACAGGGCCTTCTGTGTTCATGGCAGCTTCTCTCTGCACATCATTCAATTTGTCCAAATAAGGAGGATGGTTCATCAGCACTTTATAAAATTTTAATTGGGTTTAGCCCCAAAATTCGAATCTGCAAAATAAAGCGAAGTTGTGCATTTATTATTCACAAAAGATAAAGATGTAAAAGCGAGTTTCAGTTTCTCGATAATGACATTCAGGAGACTTCTTCAAAACCGGTTCTTTCAATTACTTTTCTCTGTTAATTTCATTTCCTTACATTTGCTTTTTTTAAGTTGATCAGACTGTTAAGCGTTTATTCGATTTTGAAAAAATGATGTTATGAATAACAAACGAATACTTTCAATAGACATTTTAAGAGGATTGGTTATGGTGCTTATGGCCTTGGATCATGTTCGCGATTATTTCCATATTGGTGCCATGACACAAGACCCAATGGACATTGAAACCAGCTCATTGTCATTGTATTTCACAAGATGGATCACTCATTATTGTGCCCCAATTTTTGTTTTCTTATCGGGAATTTCAGCGTATTTGGCTTCTCAAAAAAGAACAAAAAAAGAGAACAGTATATTCCTGATCAAAAGAGGGCTGTTTTTAATTCTAATGGAAATAAGCATCATTTGTTTTGGATGGACTTTCAATCCATTTTTCAACACTCTGGTCTTACAAGTGATCTGGGCCATTGGAGTCAGCATGATTGCGCTGGCTTTGTTCATTCACTTGCCTCAGAAATTAATTTTCATTTTGGCGTTTGCCATTGTTTTTGGTCACAATCTTTTAGATGCTTACGAAGTTGGAAAACGTCAAATGGGATTTTTATGGGATGCCTTTCACCATGGTGGATTTTCTTATTATCCATTGACAGATAACAGAGGCATCATGGTCATTTATCCGGTATTGCCCTGGATTGGTATTTTATTGCTTGGCTATTCAATCGGACCCATGTACCAATCCTCATTTGATGCCTTTAAAAGAAAACAGAATTTGATTGTCATGGGGACCCTGGCAATTCTGCTTTTCATTGTTGTGAGATGGATAGATGTATATGGCGATACAGGGCATTGGCAAGTACAAAGTACATTGGCTAAAACTTTGAAAGACTTTTTAGATGTCCGAAAATACCCGCCATCATTGTTGTATACGTGCATGACCCTTGGACCGGCATGTTTGTTTTTGGCCTTCACAGAGCAGTCTAAAAATAAAATAGCCAATGTATTAACGGTCTACGGGAAAGTACCTTTCTTTTACTATGTTTTACACATTTATTTGATACACATTTTATGTGTCATATACTTCTATGCAAGTGGTCATCATAATTCGGAAATTGTAACACAAGGCAGTTTTTTCAATTTCAGACCTTCTGACATGGGGTTTTCACTTCCAATCACTTGGTTGATTTGGCTAGCTGTTATTGCCCTGCTTTATTTACCTTCAAAGTGGTATGATCAATTCAGAGCGGGCAAAAAACATTGGATATTCAAATACATCTGATGGCCCTATAAAAAAAACCGGCACCGATGAAGATCGATGCCGGCTGAAACTGTTTAGGTAGCTTGTTTACATCTATAATCCCGAACAGCGATCTTGGTTATAAATTAACCAAAGTTTCTTTTGTGAACCCAGTCTTGATGTGTTTTCATTTGGGTTTTTAGAATGAAGCTGATGATTTGACTCCTTGAGAATTTATCTAAAAGGTCAATTAAAACTGAACCGAAATCGATTTGATTTCAGTTCAGTGATTTGAATTATTCGAGTATCAAAGTGGCCTGATAAATGACCCCATTGATATTGACTTGAATGAAGTGAATGCCTTTTGAAGACAATGCTGATACATCCATAGAAACATTGGCCACACCTTCGTTGACTTCATAATTGCGGGAACTGATGATTTGACCAAGGGTATTGATGATTTCTATTTGGGCCACACCACCAACTCCTGCATCAAAGCTGAGATTGGCTTGGTTGTGTGCAGGCACTGGATATACTTGCAAATCTTTGCTATAGATAACTGGTTCAATGCCGGTATTGTATTGACTGACATTGATGTTGTCGATGTACAATGGTCCACCTGCATCACTTTCAACTTCTATCATGAACATGGCATTTGGCTCGTTTTGAGCAAAAGCCAAATTGATTGAATGTCTCTTCCAGTCATTGATGCTATCAGGAACAAAATTGTGTTCAGCAAAAGTGGTTGAATAAAGTCCGGTAGTGGTTTTAGAATATCTGAGTACCCAAGTATTGCCACAATCAACGGAAGAATACACTTTCAACACATCCTGAGATTTTGTATTTGGTTGAGCATAAGCCACCATGAAAGACAATTTAGGTCCTTTACCTGCAAGTGGACGCATATCAACTTTAGGGCTAATGATTCTATACAATTTACCTTTTCTGTCTAAAGCGCTGATATCTGCTTTAAGACATGCATTGCCGCCATAAGCTGCATCTGTTACCCTTTTGAAAGCAGTTTCACCTTCTTCTTCAGGCAATATCCAACCTTCGCCATCCTGAAAATCAGGACTCTCAAATGTTTGGATCAAATAACCTTTGTCTATGGCTTCGGTGGGCAATACGGTTATGTACTGTTCGCGTTCAATGGTATTTGATCCGCTGCTGTTATCCACTTTCAATGTTACTTTGTATTTACCTGGAGTGGCATAAGTCACCTTAGGATTTGAGATTGTAGATGAATTGATGTTACCTCCTTCAAATGTCCAGGTTCTTGAGGTAACAGGGCTTTTGCAAGAGGTTTCATAAAACTGTATGATTGTTCCGGGACAAACTACTTTCAAATCGGAAGTGAAACCGGCCAAAGGAGCACCTGTTTGATCTGCCACGCCTGTAGCTGCTAAGTTGGCTGCCGAAACCATTTTTTTTCTGTGCTCGAACATTTCAAAAGTGTTGTAAACAATACTTTTTTGATCGAGTGTGAACATGGCTTGGCAATTTCCTGCAGAATAATCCATGTAATTTTCAAACATGTCCGGCAAATCGGGGTTGTCGTTGTGACAAGAATTGTTGGTCGGATTGCAATTGGCATTTGTAAATGTACCATACACAGGAGGTGTATCATCGCAATGATCGCCGCCATCGCAACTGTCCTGGAAGGGATGCAACAAACCCAGATAGTGTCCAATTTCATGCGTCAACACACGTCCTGCTTTTGAAGCATCGCTGGTACCGATACTACCTACATAATCTGATCTTACGATGACCCCATCAAGGGCACTGTACGTGACACCTTGGGAAGTACTGGGGAAATAGGCATATCCAAGAATGGTACCGGGAGCTCCGGAACTGTTGATGGAACTCACTGTCCAAATATTCAAATACTGTTCATTGGGCCATCTGGCAAGTGGCAATTTTTTAACTGCATCACCTGCATTGATGTGCTTAGAACTGTATACTCGGTTGATACCATCGGTACAATTGCCTTGTGGATCAATTTTAGCCAAACGAAATTCTATTTCAAAATTAGCTGCAACACCTTGGAATATACTTCTGATATTGCCTTTGTTGGCATTGGTATAACTGTAGTCCAAATTCAGAATTCTGATTTGGTCTTCGATCTGTTCCTTGCTGATGTTTTCACTGCCATTTGTGTGAATAACATGAAACACTACAGGAATGATGTATTTGGTGGCCCTCTTTGTGTTGGAAACAGGAGGGACATTTTCGTACAATTGTTGATGACGAATCATCATTTCGACATTCTGCTTCAGTATGTCGTAGTTAACTTTGTCTGTTAAACATTGGGCTTTGGCATTCGCGACCAATAACATGGTCAATGCCAGAAAAAATAATTTTTTCATGGATAATACAATGGGTTTAAATTTTAAAAAATAAGTTTGAGTGGTATTCAAAAAAACTTTCATCACAATTCAATGACATCTGCATGCATTAAACTTTGTGTTTCATAGAAATTCTATTTGGCATACCACATGAATTTGCCTGAATCATCAAGCGATCGATTGAGTTAATACAGTTATTGTCTCATGAAAACCATGGGACCTAAAAAAATAAACTCTTAAACAATAAGATTGGTTGGCGGTCGAAAAGTTTTATTACGAAAATTGAATGAATAAGATTCAGATTGATAAACCCCAAAGTTGATGATGCTAATACTTGAAAGTGATGTAATCTCAGGTTTAGCGTGGGGCAAATTCAAGCAGATTTTTTTGATGATGTCTTCAAAATTTCTGTTTCTTTTTCTGCCTGTATCCAATTTTGAAAAGAGTTCTTTTTCTTTTTTATCATTGATACAGTGGTAAATGATTTTGTTGTCTTTCTTAGAGGTTTTCACAACATCGTATTTCTCGTCACCTAGAAAAAACTCTTTGCTGTGCTCCCATTTGGCATCAACCAATTGGTCTTCGGTAAAAAATTCAAGTTTTTGATCGTGTAAGCCCTGTTTCAATTCTTTTTTTGCCATAGCTTTTATAGCAGCTTTGTGGAGTTTAATTGAAACTACCTGCAAAATAGATATGCCTCCCGATTGAGAAAGTATCAGAAAAACAAACAACACGATGCAGGAATTTTTTAACAAAATTGAATGGCAAATATACCAATTTGACTCTAGAAAAATAAACCTTTGATACTATTTCATAAACATCTGATAATATTTCATTTACCCCTTTTAAATGAGTAAATACTAACAAAAACGACCAATAAAATGGAACTCGATTTTGAACACAAAAGACTCAAAAAAAACAGACCTATAAATTAAGTTTATATTCAGAAACTGTTTTAAAATCAGAGCATTTGAACAAAATTAAGAACAAACAAAAACAAATCTGAAACACTCATAGTTTTATCGTTGCAAATACCGAAATTTGCAGGTCTGAAAAAATGGAAAATCCTGAAGTGATAGAAGTCATCGGCGCAGCCGAACACAATCTCAAACATGTGGATTTGAGCTTTCCCCGAAACAAACTAGTGGTGTTCACCGGCTTGAGTGGCAGTGGAAAATCAAGTTTAGCATTTGATACCATATTTGCTGAGGGGCAACGTCGTTACCTTGAAACTTTTAGTGCTTATGCAAGGCAATTCATTGGTGACATGAAGCGTCCACAAGTTGATAAGATCAATGGACTTTCACCTGTTATCAGTATTGAACAAAAAACCGTAAGCCGCAATCCGCGTTCCACTGTTGGTACCATTACTGAAGTATACGATTTTCTTAGATTATTGTTTGCCCGTGCCGGTGATGCATACAGTTACCTTTCAGGCAAAAAAATGGTGAGGTTCAGTGAATCTCAAATTTTACAATTGATACACGATCAATTCAGTCTCAAAAAAATTACCGTTTTAGCTCCTGTTGTTAAGGGTCGTAAAGGTCATTACCGCGAACTTTTTGAACAAATCAGAAAACAAGGCTACAGAAAAGTAAGAATTGATGGTGAGATCGTGGAGATAGAAACCGGTATGCAAGTCGATCGCTATAAAATTCACGACATTGATGTGGTGATTGATCGAATTGAACCCACTGATGCCAATAAACAAAGGATTCATGACAGCATTAAGACGGCTTTTAAAATGGGTAAAGGTACTTTGTCCATTATGGATAATGCTGACAACAAAGTACATTTCTTCAGTCAGTTTTTAATGGATCCTGAAACCGGCTTGAGTTATGATGAACCTCAACCCAATACTTTCTCATTTAACAGTCCTTATGGAGCTTGCCCAAACTGCAATGGCTTGGGTATCGTAAGCGAAGTAGCGGTTGAAAACATTATACCTGATCGCAAATTGAGCATCAACAAAGGTGGTATAACACCGATAGGCGAATTGAGGGAAAATTTCACCTTTGCCCAATTGCGCGGCTTAGCTAAAAAGTTCAAATTTAGTTTGGCCGATCCGATTGAAAAATTATCTGATGAGATCATAGAGATCTTATTGCATGGAACTGATGAAGCCTTCCCTGTTACCTACACCAATTATGAACTTAAAACACAAACCATAGACACTGTTTTCAAAGGCATTATTCCTATCATTGAAGAACAATATTACGAAGGTAAAAGCGATTCATTGAGCAAATGGGCCGAAGAGTTCATGCACAGCAAAACCTGTCCTGAATGCAATGGCAGCAGATTGAAAAAAGAAGCCTTGTATTACAGGGTAGATGATAAGAACATTTCAGAGCTTGCCAATATGTCCATCAGTGGTTTAAACACGTGGTTGGATGATATAGAAGGAAAACTCCAAGACAGACAAAAGATCATTGCGTCTGAAATCATAAAAGAAATTAAAACCAGAGTTGGATTCTTAGTGAACGTTGGATTGGACTATCTCACTTTGAACAGTCCCTCCAATACACTCAGTGGTGGCGAAGCACAAAGGATTCGATTGGCCACTCAAATTGGTTCAAGATTGGTCAATGTACTTTATATCTTAGATGAGCCAAGTATTGGTTTGCATCAAAGGGACAACGAAAAACTCATTGATTCACTTAAATCATTAAGAGATCTGGGTAACAGTGTCATAGTTGTGGAGCATGACAAAGACATGATTGAGCAGAGTGACTACATCATAGACATTGGTCCAAAAGCCGGTATACATGGAGGAAGAATTACTGCTCATGGCACTTATCCCGAATTTCTGGCTCAAAACTCTTTGACAGCCCAATACATGAATGGTACTAAGAAAATAGAAGTGCCCAAAAAACGCAGGAAGATCGGAAAAGAAAAATTGGTTCTAAAGGGTTGTACCGGTCACAATTTAAAATCAGTGAACGTAGAATTTCCTTTGGGGAATTTCATTTGTGTTACAGGTGTTTCAGGCAGTGGAAAATCCTCGTTGATCAACGAGACCCTCTACCCTATTTTAGCCAAACATGTATACAACAGCAAATACCAATGTTTGCCATATAAAAGCATCAGTGGGCTTGAAAACATTGACAAAGTTATTCGCATAGATCAGGCACCAATCGGCAGAACACCAAGAAGCAATCCTGCAACATACACTGGTGTTTTCAGCGACATAAGAAATTTATTTGCCATGCTACCTGAGGCAAAGATCAGGGGATACAAACCGGGTCGTTTCTCATTTAATGTCAGCGGAGGCCGATGTGAAGCTTGCAAAGGCGGTGGTTACAAAGTCATACAAATGAATTTTCTTCCGGATGTTGAAGTCCTGTGCGACAGTTGCAATGGCAGAAGATACAACCGAGAAACTTTAGAAGTGAGATACAAAGGCAAGAGCATCAACGATGTATTGGACATGCCGATAGAACTAGCGGTTGATTTCTTTGATAACATGCCAAACATTGCCCGCCGACTGGAAGCTTTGAAAGACGTTGGTTTGGGCTATATCACTTTGGGTCAATCATCTACTACCTTGAGTGGTGGTGAAGCTCAAAGGGTTAAATTGGCAGAAGAACTGGCCAAGAAGGACACGGGTTCAACTTTTTATATCTTGGATGAGCCTACTACAGGCTTGCATTTTGAAGACATCAATGTGTTGTTGCAAGTGTTGAACAAATTGACCGATAGAGGCAACACTGTATTGGTGATTGAACACAATATGGATGTGATAAAAGTTGCTGATTATATCATAGATCTTGGGCCTGAAGGTGGATATGGCGGAGGTGAGATTTTGGCCACCGGAACGCCGGAAGAAGTATCGACCAGCAAAACCAGCCACACTGCGAGATTCCTGGCTAAGGAACTCGCGGGGTAGTTATTGGTTACTTGTTATTGGTTATTGGTTTACCCCTGTGGTGTGACGGAGTAAAACGGAGTCTCTACCATAGGGTTGGTTTATCCTTGTGGCGACGATCAAACTCAGGCGGAACATTCTCTTTTAACTTTAATCCCGCTTTCGACAAATTCGGGCAGACTTTTCACTTTTAACTTTAGTCTCCCGCAACTCCATTTCATTTTGTGCGGGATCTTCGCTTCACTTCGATTTTCTCTTTAGTCTTTTCTCTTTAAACTTTAATCTTTAGTCTCCTTCTCTACCTTCGCACTCTCAGCTAATTGCATATTCGATGAACACAGTAAGGCAGATTCGGAGAGCAAAGCTTTCCTCTTTTAACTAAAATTAGTATATTTGACGCGTTATTATGGAAAATACGCAAGCATTACAAAATGTAGAACTCAATGATCTACATATCTCTTTAGGTGGTAAAATGGTGCCTTTTGCAGGCTTCAATATGCCGGTTCAATACAGCAATTTGATTCAAGAACACATGGCTGTTAGAAACAATGTGGGCGTATTTGATGTATCTCACATGGGAGAATTCATGATTAAAGGTGAAAAAGCTTTGGATTTGATTCAACTCGTTACAAGCAATGATGCTTCTAAATTGAGCGATGGTAAAGTGCAATACAGCTGTATGCCAAACAATACCGGTGGAATCGTTGATGATTTGCTCGTATACAGATACAATGCAAACGAATACTATCTTGTTGTTAATGCTTCAAACATTCAAAAAGACTGGGATTGGATTGCTTCGCACAATACTTTTGGTGTTCAGATGGAAAACATGAGCGATTCCTTAAGTTTATTTGCTGTTCAAGGTCCAAATGCCATAAAAGTTTTAAGCAAACTCACCGAAGTTGATCTTTCTGCTATGGAATATTACACGTTTACAGTGGGCAACATGGCCGGAATCGAAGGTGTGATCATTTCGAATACAGGTTATACCGGAGCCGGTGGTTTCGAATTATATGTTGACAACAAAGATGCCCGTAAATTATGGGATGCCATATTTGAAGCAGGAAAAGAATTTGATATCATACCATGCGGATTAGGTTGCAGAGATACGCTGAGACTTGAAAAAGGTTTTTGTTTATATGGCAATGACATCAATGACAGCACCTCTCCTATTGAAGCCGGATTGGGTTGGATCACCAAATTCACCAAAGACTTCGTGAACAGTTCTTATCACAAATCTTTGAAAGAAAATGGTGTGGCTAAAAAACTAGTTGGCTTTGAAATGATTGATAGAGGAATTCCACGTCAACATTATGAGATCAGAAATGCAGCCGGTGAAACAATAGGCGAAGTAACTTCAGGCACACAATCACCTAGTCTGAACAAAGCTATTGGTTTGGGTTATGTAAGCACTGAAAACAGTCAAGCCGGTACTGAAATATTTATTGTCATCAGAGATAAGGCCCTTAAGGCCAGTGTCTGTAAAATTCCATTTTTATAAACCCACAATTCACTATGAAAACTATACTTGGTACCTTCGCAATGCTTTGTGTAATGATGGCACAAGCACACACTTTCAGACTAAATGAAGACGATTTGCCGGTCACCAAGCGTAGTCCTTATAAAAAAATGGTGCATTTCAACCCATTTGCACTCATGATTGGTGGATTTGAATTGGGTTTTGAAAAGCCAACCACAACAAAGGAATCCATATTGTTCAATTTCGGTTATTACTTAAGTGAAGAAGCCGGATTTTTGGATCTTAAAGATGAATTCCAAAACATGAGTGGTGTCAGAATTGATTTGCAATACAGGTTTTATAAAAAGACCAATAACTACATTAAGAATGTATATTTTGCTCCATTCTTAAATATAAAGACAATGTCTGCTGAGTTGGGTGAGTACAATAAAATTGACAAAAAGACCTATTTTGTGTCCAAAAGCGCAACAACTCTTAGTGTCGGTTATTTGCTAGGATTAAGGAAATCCATTTTTGAGAACGTGTATTTGGATCTTGGTATTGGTGGAGGGGTCTACCTTCCTGCTTCCGGCACAGATCATTCAGATTTACACATCGGATTGTTTCAGCCGTTTAAAAAAGGCGTTCAATTCAGAGCACATTCAAGTATATTAATCGCACTCTGATGCACCATACGAATGAAGTACTTGCCGATCTTTCTGCTCACATTTTTCCTGAGTTCGTGTTTTGAATTCATTGAAGAAGTTACCTATAACGATGACCAAAGTGGTGTTTGTCAATTGACCATTAATGGCAGCCAGAGTCAATCCAAATTGGATGCACTTTTCAATATGGATTCTTTCCTGGGTGTAAAAATCCCAAATAGAGACCAAATCAACAGAGAAATTGATGTTGCCATTAAAGCACTGGAAGAAAGCAAAGGCATAAACAACATCAATCATCATTTGGATTTTCACAATTACATATTCAACATCAAGTTTTCATTTGATAGTACCCATCATTTAAATGAGGCACTGAACAATGTTTCTAAAGCTGTGGCCAGAAAAAACAGTTTACCGGAATACACGGTATACAGTTTCAAAGACAATTTGTTCCAGAGGTTAACTTCTGAAGGCGACAGCATAGTAAAAGCTCAAGGTCTAAAAAAACGAGTCAATATGCTTGAAGGTGCGACAGCTACTTCAATCTATCGATTTCATAAGACCGTAAAATCTGTAAGCAACAAACAAGCTAAAATCTCAAAAAGCGGAAAAGCAGTGATGCTTAAAATGAAAATAACAGACATTATCAATAACCACGAACTATTTGCCAATACAATAAAATTACAATGAAGAAAATTCTCTACATCAGCTTATTACTAATTTCACAATCATTAAGTGCTCAAAATCTTTATGAGTATATCCCTGAAAGCACTTCAATGTTGTTCAGTATCAATATAAGTCAATTGGATAAAAAAAGTGAAGGGGCTGATTACAAACAATTAATAGAGCCTTTTATTGGTAAAAGAACCTATTATTCCAATTATTCAAAATTAATCGTGATCAATGAATTGTTGGAGTTACCTGATTCATTTGCCATTAATACCAACAATTCTGTTTTTGTTTACCGCACTATGATTGGAAAAGCAAGTGGTATGATGTATCTGTTCAATGTAAATGATGCAAAGAAATTTGAATCCCAAATTGGCAAAGCAGTAATCAAACATGAAAGCGAAGCAGATTCAACTTCACATCCAAATGAAATGACTTTTGAATCTTTTGAAACTGATATTCACACTTCAGATAGGCCCCGTGAATTGCCTGAATTCATCAAAAAGAATGTAAATGGTGGTGTTCTTTATCTAACAGAAAAGCAAGTCATAGGAATTTTTGGTGATGTGGTTTATGTTTTCAATATCGAAAGATTTAAAGAAGAGACGAACACAGATGATTACGATTATGCTGTTGAAACAACCTATTCTTATTATGGAAGGGAATCCTATATGGATTCAATTTATTTTGATGAAGTTTCCGCATTTAGGAAATTCAACGACAGTTTGTTGTATTTAAAAGCCAATGCAAAAGGTGAGAAAAACTACAGAGAATTGAGCAATGAATTTTCAAACATTGATCCGGACATCATCAGCAGAGCGATGGCCAGAGACAAAGAACGCAAAACCAAAGCACTTGAAGTTAAATTCAATTTACTAGCTGCAACAATGGAAAATGCAATAGTAAAACGCAGCTCGCATATTGGATTGGATGTTAATTTCATGGCACTTTATAAAGCGCAGCACGACTTCTTCAATTACAACAAAATCAACCACGAATTTGCAAGTATTTTAGGGTTTGAAAACGATGGGTTCTATTACAGAAGAAATAGAAATCAAAAAGAAGAAGCTTTTAAATTCAATTTCCTTGAAAACACCAGTTCCAGCTATTCCATAGATTTTGAGAAAGGCAGAGCAGTAATGAATGCCAACTCTTCTATGGGCAGCAAACTAGGCAAATTGATGAATGAAGCTTATGACACCAAACAAGACAAAAATCTTTTCAAATACATTGAAGGTGACAATCTTTTGGGGTATTATTCAAATGCAATTGACCTTAAACATACTTCTGAATTGTACATGGACATTTATTTAGAAGTTTTAAACATGATGTTCAAGGGTGATATGAAAAATGTTCCGGTTGGTATTGAAATGGCTTGGGCTTTTATAGACAAAGAAAAACTATTTGGAACCATTGGCAACAGAACCATTATCGCCTGCACCGGTTTCACCGATATGAAAGTGAATTATATCTCTTATGACTACAATGACAATTTTGAATCTACTGAAAAAATAGAAGAAAGAGTTGAAAAACAACCAAAAATGGTTTTGGCAACAACCATTGAAAACAAGGCATACATGAAAGAGATCTTTGACATTTTTTCAAAATTCACATTCATACAAAAATTAAATGACCGAGTACTCATCATTCCTTCTCGTGGCGGCTTCCGCACCAATGTTTATTTCGTGATGAACAAAGATGTTTTCATCATCACCAATGACATGGATCTGGCCATCAACAAACCTGATGGATTTCCTTCATCAAAACAAATGGTTAAATCAGAACAGAAGTTCATTATGGATCACAATATGGCTTTGAGAACATTTACAGATAATGTTTTAAATGGAATTCGCAACACCTATTTCACCAATGGTGGCTCAAGCAAATGGTACGATCCTTTGTATAAAAACATGGGAGATATCACAATGCATTCAAATGCAATGAAAAACAATACCTTCTCG
>DASWYG010000091.1:0-13001 GCA_036405075.1 Bacteroidia bacterium
CGTTGGACTGATTGCCTTCTATTTAATTGCCTATTACTCAATATTTAGATTTAATGGCAACTTTTTCGCACAATTAACAGGATTTATCCTATTGGGTTTAACAGGAGTACTCATCGTCTTCAACATCGTACATGATGCCTCGCACCATGCTGTTTCTAAAAACAGAAAAGTCAATCAATACCTATCACTGTTAGGTGATTTGGTTGGCATTAATACCTATATATGGGACATACGTCACAATGTACAACACCATTCATTCACCAATATTCCTGATGCAGACATCATCATAGACAGTGTTCCGCTGATTCGCCTCACCAGGCATCAAAAACACAAGTGGTTTCATAAATACCAAGCCTATTATGCTCCTGTACTTTACATGTTCTATTCATTTTATTGGATGGCCGTCATAGACTTTAATCTGTTTCTTAAGAAGAATATTTGCAACTTAAAAAACATCAAACACCCAAATAAAGAATGGATCAAATTGATTGCTTTTAAATTGTTTTATGTTCTGTATACCATAGTACTTCCATTGATGTTTACAGATTTAACATTGGGACAGGTTTTGGTTTGCTTTTTCACCATGCACATAGCTGCCGGCATTCTGCTATCAACAATAGCCGTGTTGGGTCATTTTGTTGAAGGTCCTGAATTTCCTGATACTGTAAATGGTGACATCAACAACAGTTGGGCTGAACATGAATTGGAAACCACCATAGATTTCTCGCCAGATTCAAAATTGATCAATTTCCTGACAGGTGGATTGAACACACATATAGCGCATCATTTGTTTCCTAAAATCTGCCATACGCATTACAGAGCAATAACTCCTATCATTGAAAAGTACTGTGTGAACAATCAAAAAGTCTATAAAAAAGAAAAAATCCTGTTTGCAATAGCTTCGCACTTTAAGTATTTGCAGGGACTTTCAAAAAAATGAAAAATATTTTCAGAAAAATGCAACATTTTTCTGTTTTTAATTGTCTAATAATCAAAAGCAAGGGAAAATGGAATAGATAATATTTCTAAACTTTGTTAAAAAAATAGATATTTATCTGTAGGCTTATAAAAAAATGAAAACAAAGAAGGGGACCCATGGTCCCCTTTCTTTATTTATTTAAGGTATTATAGGTTGTTCTCAGGTCGCATTTGCGGGAAGAACAATACTTCTTGAATACTGGCCTGATTGGTCATCAGCATGGTCAATCGGTCGATACCAACTCCCAAACCTGCTGTTGGCGGCATGCCATATTCTAAAGCTCTAAGGAAATCCTCATCTAAAGGCATGGCCTCATCATCTCCCCTACCCGCCAATTTCAACTGCTCTTCAAAACGTTCTCTTTGATCAAGAGGGTCGTTTAATTCAGTGTATGCATTTGCAATTTCTTTACCATTCACATACAATTCGAATCGCTCAACCAGACCGGGTTTTGTTCTGTGTTTTTTGGTCAAAGGACTCATCTCAATCGGGTAATCTGTGATGAAAGTAGGTTGAATGCAATGTTTTTCACATTTCTCACCAAATATTTCATCAATCAATTTGCCTTTGCCCATACTGTCTTCGGTTTTAACGCCCAATTGTCTGCAGGTTGCCCTCAAAGCTTCTTCATCCATTTCAGACACATCGATACCAGTATAGGTTTTGATGGCATCAAACATGGTCATTCGTTTGTATGGACGAGCAAAACTGACTGTATTTTCACCGATTGTAACCTCAGTTGTTCCATTGACATCTTTCGCTACATTTTCGATCATGATTTCGGTATAATCCATCATCCAGTTGTAGTCTTTGTATGCAACATAAATTTCCAAACCTGTAAATTCAGGATTGTGAGTTCTATCTATACCTTCATTTCTGAAATTCTTTGCAAATTCATAAACGCCATCAAATCCACCAACAATGAGTCTTTTTAAGTACAATTCATTGGCAATTCTTAAGAAGAGCGGAATATCTAAGGCATTGTGATGTGTTTTAAAGGGTCTGGCAGCGGCACCACCGTGAATGGCTTGCAAAATTGGTGTTTCAACCTCCATGTATCCACTGGCATTGAATGTATTTCTTAGAGACTGTACTACTTTTGATCTTTTGATGAAAGTCTCTTTAACATGATGATTAACGATCAAATCGACATATCTCATTCTATATCTCAATTCCGGATCGCTGAAAGCATCAAACAAAACACCATCCTTTTCTTTTACAACTGGCAATGGGTTGAGTGATTTTGATAATAGAGTCAATTGTTTAACCCTCAAGGTTGTTTCACCGGTTTTGGTGATGAACACCTCTCCTTTAACACCAATGATATCGCCGATGTCTAAAAGATGTAAAACCAATTTATCAAAAAGAGATTTGTCTTCATCCGGACAAAGATTGTCTCTTCCTACATACAGTTGCAATCTTCCTGCATTGTCTTGTATCTTCATGAAACATACCTTACCCTTAGGTTGAATGCTCATGATTCTACCGGCCATGCTGACTTCCTGAAAATTGTTCAGGTCGGCGTTGAAATTTTCGAGGATCTCGTTTGAAAAGGCATTCACTTCCCACATGTCTGCAGGATATGCATCTATGCCCATTGCTTTGATTTCCTCTAGTTTCTGACGTCTTTGTAACTGTAATTCGTTTAGTTCGGACATTAAAATTTAAATTTTAGGCTGCAAAAATACCTGCAAATCGTCACTTTTTAGAGTTTCCAAGCAACTAAAATGGTAAATTGTTTATCTTTGTAAGTGATAGCGGTTTTGTACATTCATTCTACATATTGTTTTAAACAGTTCCTTTTAACTTTTGTATGCTCAATTTTTATTTTCCAACAAAACATTGAGGCACAATCCAATTTTATTGAGAATAAGGGGCAAATGCCCAGTATGGTTCAGTTTAACCGGATGTTCAAAGGAGGGATGGCCTATTACAAAAACAATGGAATAACCATTCTGGTCAAAGATGGTAAGACCCTAGACAGTGTTTGGCACCAATACCATCAGTTTAAAAAGCTGAACAATCCCATTACAGTTAAATACCACCGTTTTGATCTGGAATTTGTTAACAGTCAAACATCTGCCATCAAAGGATTTAACAAAAGCAAAACAAAATATCATTTTTATAAAGGCAATGACAAATCGAAATGGGGTTTGAACGCCGGTTCATTCAGCAGAATTGTTTATGAAAACCTGTATTCAAAAATTGATTATGAAGTCATTGGATATGGTGATGCCATAAAAAGCAATTATATCTTAAAGCCTTATGCCTCCATCGAGCAAATTAAGATCAACTACCTATACACCTCGGGTGTTTCAGTATCAGAAGGCAATTTGATCATCAAAACTTCTGTTGGACAATTGGTGGAACAACAACCATTTGCATTTCAAATCATCAATGAAGACACCGTAAAAGTAAACTGCAAATACAAGTTGATCAAAAAAGGTGATGCGTATTTGATCGGTTTTGAAACCGGTGCTTATGATAAAAGTAAAACACTGATAATCGATCCTATTTTGGTTTTTTCGACCTACAGTGGCAGCGAAGGAGACAATTTCGGCTTTACATCTACTTACGATTCCAAATCACATTTATATGCCGGTGGAATTGTAGACGGTGGCACCGGCACCAATGGTGGACCTTTTCCGGTAACTCCTGGAGCATTTCAAACTACTTATAGTGGTGGAATTGGGCAAGCGCCTGCAAATTTACCCTGTGACATCGGTATCAATAAATATGACAGTGCCGGCACTACTTTGCTTTACAGTACCTACTTAGGAGGTAGCAGAGATGAATATCCGCATTCTTTGGTGGTTGACAATCATGACAATTTATTGGTAATGGGTACTTGCTACTCCCCTGACTTTCCTATGGATACTGTTGGATTCGATCTTACTTTTAATGGCAATACCGATATATTCATTTTAAAACTTAAAGAAGATGGAAGCGACCTGATGGGTTCAACATTTATAGGTGGTGCTGATTTTGATGGTTTGAACACCAGATCTTTGAGGTACAATTATGCTGATGATTTCAGAGGTGATATCGTTGTTGATACTTCCGACAATGTTTATGTTGCATCAACTACCAACAGTGTAGACTTTCCGGTTTTCAATGGATTTCAAATGAGTCGTGCTTCGGTTCAGGATGGATGTGTATTCAGTTTAGACAAATCCTTAAGATCTCTTCGATTCAGTACTTATATAGGTGGCAATACCGATGATGCCATGTATTCTATTAGATTGTATGACACTTTTGTTTATGTGGGTGGTGGAACAGCGAGTGCTGCTATGGCGTTTGCCGTGAGTGGTCATAAAAACTCTTATCAAGGTGGCAGAGCAGATGGCTTTGTGGCAAAAATGAACTTAAAAGGAAAACTGATTGCCTCTACCTATTTTGGCACAAATGCCTATGATCAAATCTACTTTTTAGACATAGATGCCAATGGACAAGTGTACGCAGCCGGACAAACTGAAGGCGTATTGACCAGAACTAATGGCACTTATGGTAAAGATAAGACCAGTCAATTCATTGTGCGTTTTTCACCCAATATTGCTGTCATCAATTTGACCACTACTTTTGGTAATAGAACACAAAATCCAGAAATATCTCCTTCTGCGTTTTTAGTGGATAAATGCGATAACATCTATTTTTCAGGTTGGGGAAGTCCTATAACCGATGGCGTCTTACACCCACTAACCACTAAGGACCTGCAAGTAACCTCGGATGCCATTCAGAATACGACTGATCAAGCAGATTTCTACTTATTGGTTTTGAATAAAAATGCCACCAACCTCTTATTTGCAACCTATTTTGGGGGAAATAGAACTGAAGACCATGTGGATGGTGGCACCTCAAGATTTGACAAGAAAGGTGTGGTTTATCAATCTGTTTGTTCGAGTTGTCCTGATCCCAATCAACATTTCGACGACTTTCCTGTGAGCCCCGGAGCGCCCTTTAAACTCAATAAAAGTCCGAGATGCAGCAATGCAAGTTTTAAAATAGACTTTCAAATCAATTATGAAGTAGATGCTAAATTTACAGCCGATCCTACTTCAGGTTGCGAGCCTTTAAAGGTTACATTTACCAATAACAGCAAGAAAGCAAGACAGTATTTCTGGGATTTTGGCGATGGCAGCAAAGACACTGCTCGCTCTCCTGTTCACACTTATTTGAGCAAAGGGATATACAAAGTAAAACTAACCACAGTAGATTCTTTTTCTTGTAATATTTCTGAATCTGATTCGACGTTAATAGAGGTAAAAGAAAATCCTAAAGCCGATTTTGAATTCACCTCAGAAGCATGCAGCAGAGAATTCAAATTCAAAAATAAATCCGAGAACTACACATCTCCTATTTGGGATTTCGGTGACAGTACTGCAAATTCTACCGATGAAAATCCAACCCATGTATTTGAAAAAAATGGTGAGTTCAAGACCATTTTAAAAGTAAAACACCCTGTTAGTGGTTGTATAGATACTCAATCTGTTGTGATCAAATTGTATGACGACCCATTGAGTTCACTAAAAATTCCAAATGTGTTTTCACCCAATAGTGACAACAGCAATGATTGCTATAATGTTGGCGGTGTTACACCCAATTGTGATGAATTGGAAATATTCATCTATGACCGTTGGGGTGTATTGGTTTTCGAAGGTGTATTACCCAATCAATGTTGGAATGGTAAATTGAGAAATACCGGAGAGGAATTGCCTTCAGGTGTTTACTATTACATTCTAAAACTTGACAGTAAGAACCCTAAAATAAAAGGCAAACAAAAAATTGAAGGGGTGATTCACCTGATCAGATAAGTTTATTGGTCGTACCAATTTCTTCGCTTATCTACTTTTAAACTCTGTAAAATACTGCTATTGGCTTTCAAAGAAAACATGAAACTCTTCCTAATACCATCAGGAATCCATGTCATGCTCAAGGCCCAGCAATGCAAAGTTCTGCTGATATCGAATTGAGTATATGAAATTTTCTTTTGCAGAAAATCATAACCTGTATTGGCACCGACCTTCCATTTAGGTGACAAATTAAAATCACCACCAATACTGAAAGTTTGGGTGATTGTTGTTTTGTAATTGCTCCTAACATAATAGAAGGAGTAGCTTAGATTCACGCTCCAAGGTAAATCAAAATTAACATACCCAGCTGGATTGTATCGAATGGCATTGAAATCATCTATATCCTCCTGAGTTTTGACTTTTCCTGCTGTATCCAAACTCTTTTTCTTTCTGAACATATCAGCATTGAGTGAAGTGTTCATTTGAAAATTTGCGTTGGTCCAGGTACCAACTCTGCCATCTTTCAGTATTTGAAGTTTATTGAAATACTCATTTCCTCTTTTCTGATAAGGGTTTAAAGTTGCTCCGGCATTGATGTTGATCAAGTTGTAGAGTTTTGTAAAGGCCGCAACATTCAGGTTGGAGAGTTTCATGGTATCTTGTAAAGTATTGTATGAGCCGGATATGTTGAAACTTTCGATCCATGTTTTATTTTCAAACACTTCACTTGTATCCGTTTTTTTCAAAACTTTTGCTTGAAGGTTATTGATGATGTTAAAATTCAACAAACCACTTTTGCCATTTGATGGGCCACCCTTTATACCTTTTTCAAATATCGAATACTTTCCTCTTAAGCCGGTATCATTGACTTGTACGGTCTTGTAATACCCAAATTTCTCAGATCCGTAATCAGGGCGGAAACTGTAAGATACAATTGGGTTAATGCTGTGTCTGATGGCTTTAATTTTTTTGCTCAACAATTGATAAGTTCCAAAAATATTGGTACTTAGAGTAGCAGAAGCGCTGTAATCGCTGGCCCTTACGAAACCATCTTTGTAATTGATCTTTACAGTTGAATCCGATTGATCCCAGTATTTTTCAATGGTTTTAAAGTACCAGAATTCACGATAGGTGACTGCAGGACTCAAAGTGAAATACTGTTTGAAAAATTTATATGATCCCAAAGTGATTGGGAGATTGTGTATGATGCCTTGTTGAAATTTATCATTCTCTAACAACACCATTGGATTGTTAACTGAGAATCCCGGAATAAA
Organism: Bacteroidia bacterium; assembly: GCA_036405075.1. GTDB lineage: Bacteria > Bacteroidota > Bacteroidia > NS11-12g > UBA955 > JABMMZ01. The sequence continues at coordinate 7,044 of DASWYG010000091.1, forward strand.
TCCCTCCAGTGGTTTTCCGGTAAAGAAAATACTGTCTTTGGTATTGATCCTGTTTTCTATATCAAAATTGTAACTGAAGGCAAAATCTTTGTACCATTTGGGTTTGCCGGATGGACTTGGTTTAGAAAATGGAGAAATACGTTGCAAACTCATGGTTAAACTTGGCAGAACCATTGAGAAATCATGAGTTTGGGTGTTTTGTCTATGAGTTGCTGTAGTTCTAACTTCTAACTTGTTTCTCAATAAAAATTTTGAATATGAAACTGAAGATTGAAATTCATTGCTGATGATTGAGGTTGCATTAAAAGAATTCAATTGTGCTGCGTTGCCTTTTTGAATGTCCATCTTAGCAGAAAAACTTGAACCAGGTCTTGCTTTGGCATCCTGAATGTGTGACCAAACAAATCTGGCTGTTTTCACTCTGTTGAGTTTAAAGTTAGGATCTTCTCTTTCACCATTTTGATACCTGGCAAACTCAAGGTTAAGATTACCGGTGTATTTGTATCTGACAGCGTACCGAGAGTTAGAAGCGATGCGCCAACTGCCTCTGAAATACACATCACCCGTGAAACTCTGATCATATTTGTTACTGATGCCCAAATGAAATCCAACATTCCTTAAAAAAGGGCCATAATTGGCACTATTGCCATATTCGAAAGGCAGTAAACCTGATTTTTTCTTTTTATTGGTTGGCACCATTCCAAATGGCAAAATCAATGGTGTTGGGATGTCTTCAATCACAAGATTGGAAGGACCGAAAATGATCTTCTTTTCAGGAATAATTTTAAGGTTAGTGGTACTCAGATAAAAGTGTGGATGCTCAATGTTGCTGCAAGTGGTATACCTGCCTTTGTCGCTGTATATGCTTTTATCGTTGTCTCTGAAGACTTTGTTGCAATAGATATAACCATCGTCTTCCTTCATGGAAATCCCATAAGTACGACCTCTTTTGGTATTGAAGTTATAGATCATTGTATCGGCAACGGTTTCTCTGTCACCATCATTGAATAATGGTTTACCTACATATTTGCCATTGCTGTCTATTCGACCCTTGGCATACAATTGTCTGGTTTCAAAATCAACAATGATGAGGTATGCCTTAAGGTTTAGACCGTCGTATATGACATTGGCATTGCCATACAAATAAGCTTTTTTCTTGGCCAAATCAAAATATGTAGAGTCGTCGGCTTTGTATTCAATGATGTCGTCAATGGCATCTTTGGATATTCTGAATGTATCCATTCCTGTTCGTTTGAAAGAATCTCTAGGGTTATTGCCTTGGGCTTTAGAGTCAGAAATGTATAAAATGCAGCACGATAATTGTATTATCCACAATAAAGTTAGCAGATGTTTATTTGACAATGTCTTTTTATACAAATTATTATCCCGAATTTTGCGCAAAACTAACTTAAAAACAAGAGGCAAAAAAAAGAAAACGATGAACAAATCTCTAATCATCTCGACATTGTGTCTATTATTTTTATTGGTTTCGTCTTTCAACCATGAAGAAGAGGTGAAAAACCCTTTCAATGTCATAGTGATAGATGCAGGACACGGCGGACATGATCCGGGTTGTAATGGAGGGAACAGTAAAGAGAAGGATGTAACTTTGGCGATAGCATTGAAACTCGGTAAACTGATTGAAGACAGTTTAAAAGACGTTAAAGTCATATACACACGTAAAACCGACAAATTCATTGAGTTAAGCGAACGCAGCAACATAGCTAACAAAAACAATGCCGACCTTTTTATCAGCATACATTGCAACGCCAACGACAACAAAGCTGCCAATGGAACTGAGACCTATCTGATGGGTTTGCATAAAGCTGAAGACAATCTTCAGGTTTCTAAACGCGAAAACAATGTGATTTTGTTGGAGAAAGATTACAAGACCAATAAATCTTATGAGGGTTTTGATCCTAATTCACCTGCCGGTCACATCATATTTACCTTATTTCAAAGCGCATATCGCAATCAAAGTATAAAGTTTGCCGAGATGGTTGAGTCTGAATTTAAGACCAAAAGCAAACTCAAAAGCAGAGGTGTGAAAGAAGCAGGATTCTTGGTCTTATGGAAATCCATGATGCCTGGTGTATTGATTGAAACCGGCTTTTTGAGCTCTGAAACAGATAGAAAAACTTTGTCTAAAGACAGTGGCCAGGTAGTAATGGCCAAAGCCATATTTTCGGCCGTTGTTAAATACAAAAAAACAACTGTGGCCAAGAAATAATTCTAAATCATAACTTAAACCTACTTTAGTAAGCCAGCACAGGTCTCAACCATCTTTCAATGGCCTCTACTTCCATGCCTTTTCTTTTGGCGTAATCTGCAACCTGATCGGCATTGATTTTTCCAACACCGAAGTACTTGGACTCAGGATGTGAAAAATAGAAACCTGAAACAGCCGCAGTTGGCAACATCGCGTAACTTTCTGTTAATGTAACACCAATTTCATCATTGTTCAACAACTTGAAAAGCTTGGATTTTTCAGTATGATCCGGACAAGCAGGGTATCCCGGTGCCGGTCTGATGCCTCTGTATTTCTCCAATATCAAATCCTCGTTGCTCAAATTTTCATTGGCGGCATATCCCCAGAATTCAGTTCTTACCAAACTGTGCAATTTTTCAGCAAATGCTTCTGCCAGTCTATCCGCTAAAGCTTTAAGCAAAATGCTGTTGTAATCGTCGTGATTGGCTTCAAAACGTTTCACATGTTCATCGATACCAATACCTGCGGTAACTGTAAAGAATCCCATATAATCCTTGATGCCTTCGGTTTTAGGCGCAATGTAATCGGCCAGTGAGATATTGGAAACCGATTGCGACATTTTTCTTTGCTGTCTGAGGAAACAAAAAGTTTCTATTTTGTTGCCGGATTCATCAAATACCTCTACATCATCCTGAACACTGTGAGCAGGTAATATCGCATAAGATGCATTTGCTGTGAGCCATTTCTCAGCTATGATCTTATCCAGCATGTCATTGGCATCTTTAAACAATTTGGTGGCTTCTTTTCCTACTAACTCATCACTCAAAATTTTAGGGTATTTACCTGCTAACTCCCAAGTTTGGAAAAATGGTGTCCAATCTATGACCTCTCTTAGTTGACTCAAATCATAGCCGTGGATATGAAATATACCTGTTTGTTTGGGCTGAGTTTGAGCAGCCTTGAAATCAGATTTAAATGCATTCTTTCTTGCCTCTTCTATGGTAGCAATGTCTTTTGCCGTTTGTCTTTTGGCATGATCTTCAGCCAGTCGCACATATTCTTTACGAATGTCTTCGGCAAAGGTTTTTTTAGTATCATCGCTCAATAAATTTGAAACAACGGGTACCGATTTGGATGCATCTAAAACATGCACGGTTGGACCATGGTATTGAGGTGCTACTTTCACGGCAGCGTGGATTCTACTGGTGGTTGCTCCGCCTATCAGCAAGGGTACTTCAAAACCCTGTTTCTCCATTTGTGATGCCACATAAACCATCTCATCCAAACTTGGAGTGATCAAGCCACTCAAACCAATGACATCGGCATTGATTTCTCTGGCTTTTTCTAAGATTTTTTCGCATGGCACCATTACACCCATGTCATAAATTTCATAGTTGTTACAGGCCAACACAACTCCTACTATGTTCTTACCAATATCATGCACATCGCCTTTAACTGTTGCCAACAGTATTTTGCCATTGCCCTTGGTTTCAGTAACACCTTCAGCCCGATTTTTCAATTTTTCTTCCTGTAGAAATGGCTCCAAATATGCTACAGCTTTTTTCATCACCCTGGCACTTTTTACAACTTGTGGTAAGAACATCTTACCACTTCCAAACAGATCGCCCACAACACTCATACCGGCCATCAAAGGACCTTCAATCACATGTAAAGGTTTGTCTAAATTCTGTCTGGCCTCTTCTGTATCTACTTCAATGAAATCTGTAATACCGTGAATCAGCGCGTGTTTCAGTCTTTCTTCATACCCTGTTTCTCTCCATGAATTGTCAATTTCCTTGACTTTTCCTTTGGCTTTAACAGTATCTGCATAAGTTACCAATCTCTCAGTAGAGTCAGCTCTTCTGTTGAGTAAAACATCCTCTACCCTTTCAAGTAATTCAGCAGGAATATCATCATAAACCATCAGCATACCGGCATTGACGATTCCCATATCCATTCCGGCTTTAATGGCATGATAAAGAAAGGCAGAGTGCATGGCTTCCCTAACCGTATCGTTGCCTCTGAATGAAAAAGAAATGTTACTGACACCACCGCTTACTTTAGCATGTGGTAAGTTTTCTTTGATCCAACGGGTAGCATTAATGAAATCGACAGCATAATTGTTGTGCTCTTCAATACCTGTTGCTACTGTAAGAATATTGGGGTCGAAAATGATGTCTTGCGGTAAAAACTTAACAGTGTGAACGAGTATGTCGTAAGCGCGTTTACAAATTTCAATTCTTCTTTCATAAGAATCCGCTTGTCCTTGCTCATCAAAGGCCATAACGACAGTAGCAGCGCCGTATCTTTTTACCAATTTGGCCTGACGGATGAATTCGGCTTCACCACCTTTTAAGCTGATAGAGTTCACGATGCCCTTTCCTTGAATGCATTGCAAACCGGCTTCTATGATTTCCCATTTGGATGAATCGATCATGATGGGCACACGAGAAATATCAGGTTCGGCTGCAATCAAATTCAAGAATTTTACCATTGCTGCTTTGCCATCCAACATGCCTTCATCCATATTGATGTCTATGACTTGAGCGCCATTTTCAACTTGTTGACGCGCAATTGAAAGTGCCTCATCGTATTTGTCTTCAAGGATCAGTTTAGCAAATTTTTTACTGCCGGTAATATTGGTTCTCTCACCAATGTTGATGAATTTGATTTCCGGGGTTTGCGTCAACGGTTCAAGACCGCTCAATCTAAAATAGGGTTCTATGTATATACTCATGTCTTCATACAATCCAAAAAAAAGACAAGAGTTGTCGTAGATGACAATTCCGCCATTATCTTTCCCTGTTCAATGCTCAGGGTAGGATGTAGCACCTTTAATCCGCCATAAGCTGATTGGGTTGCCAAGACATCGCAGGACCAATTCCCTCCGTCTTTCTTGATAATTGCGCTGCAAAGATAGCGTACTTAAATTGAAAAATACAAAACGGTTTTACCAGGTTCTTAAATTTGAAACCTCAAAATTGTATTCAGGTGTTTCTATAGTACCCTCTGTTTTTGCCGAATACCAAACACCGCCGGTGAGTGGATTGAGCAATACCTGTGTTTCTTGTGCCGGCATATAGCTTTGAGCAAGCATGTATTGTTTATTGCCATTATTATCTGAGCAAACGTCTAAAACTATGACTGCATGGCCATAAGGATTGCCTGTTTGAATCAACACATCGCCGGGTTCAATGTCATGCATGGATTTGGCTTTAAGTTGTTTAAACAAAGAAGCAGTATTGGCAAAATTAAAGACATGGTCCATGTATTTTCTAAATGTTTCATAGCTTCTGTCATTGCCTGCGTACTGAACATAGCCATGCATTTTTCCATCGCCAGTGAATCTGAAAGAAATTTCGTTGTAGCGTTTCATTTTAAAGAGGAATTCACCCCTTAGTCTCATCACAGCATCAGCACATTGTTGCAAATCCTTGTTGGTAATTGGCATGTCTATGACCGAAGCATAAACATTGTTGTTGTATTTGCCGGTACCATCAAAATATTTGACCTCCGAACCATACGGTTTTAAGTTAAGGTCTCTCAGGTAGTTTGTAAATGATCCCTGTGAAGCGGTTTTCCTCGTAAATGAATCAGGGCAATGGAATCTACCTGAAACTGTGGTCGCAAGTGTATCAATGGATGAATTTAACTGATCAAGCTGCTGACTTAATTTCTTCTTTTCCAATTGAACATTGCCACATGAGATGAATAAAAACAAGTAAAAAACACTTTTCATTGATTCATTA
>DASWYG010000092.1:0-3762 GCA_036405075.1 Bacteroidia bacterium
CCCATCGATTAAAAATTTTAAATGTATATAAACTGTAATCGCCTGTGAGCGTTGGTCCGAAGCCTTCATTCAATAAATCTGCATTGGGTGAAAATGCATTAGGTATGAAAACGGATAATGGACAATTGCTGTTTACTACAAAATTCCAAGTGTCTTTACATAGGTTCAAATCGGTTCTTTCAACACGATAAATTCCGGTGTCTGTGATGGTAAGATAGCGTTCTGTGAGCAGACCAGGTTTCCATAAATAATTGAAAGCATTGCCACCATCCAGTTCTATGCTGCTTTGCTGATAGGTGTTGCAAATTTCACGTTCAAAATAATTGTTTTTTGGGAAATTGACATTCACCCATGCACTGTCATACACCAAACATTGATCCTTCTTTAAACGCAAGATTTTTTGAAAAGATTTCGTGGCTTTTATCAAGGTTTCTTGCGGTTGTTTGTAAAGAACTTTGAAATCTGGCAAAGGATTCTTAAAGGTCAATTCGCTACTGCTACAAACTGTTGTGTCTTTAAAAAGATCTTTGTTTACTACCCCAATGCTGACATCAAATTCCACTTCAATTGATCTGCAACTGTTGAGAGGTCCGCTCAAAGTGTATTTGCCATTGTTGTTTACTTGAATGGATCTGACCGTATCACCGGTACTCCATTTGTATGACTTTAGGCTGTTTTTGTATTTCAATTCTGCAAATTGTGTACATGAAAAAACAGTATCTTTTAATTTCAAGGTGCTTTTTCCTGTGTCAATGAACAGTTTAAATGTTTCGTTGTAAGTACAATAGCCATCGCTATAATAAATGTTGTAAGTGCCTGAATCTTTTAAAATCACTGAGTCTACGACAGGTAATCCATTCAGATACATGAAGGTTTTTGTTCGATTGTAAATCACATAATTTTCTTTACCACATATAGAGGTGTCATTGTATTTGTCTAAGTCTTGAAGGACTTTGAGCACAAAGCTGTCTTTGAAAGTGCAATTGTCACTTTCGCCTTTGACATAAAAAGTTCTTTTACTGTATCCGGGGAAAGTAATTACTTTTTCTTTTGAATAATCAGGTAAAGGATTGAATTCTTCTGTCCAGGTATAATTGATTTTATAAGGGAAATTGGTAGCAACTTTTAATACAATAGTGTCGTTGCATCTGGCAATGGATTTTCCTTTGATCTTGAACAAGTATTTACTTGTGTCAGGAACATAAACCATTGAAAATGTATCACTCAGTTGGAAAGCATTATTTTTTACAACCAGTTTGATGGTGTTTGAATTAAGCACCAATGGGTTATTTATGCTTAATATGGGGTCTTTTTCAGTACTAAAAGTATTTTGGTTAATCAGCCATTTATAGGTAATCGCACTGCCCTCAGAAGACAGATTTGTAAATCTCAAAGTATCACCATTGCAACCACCATTCATTTTGAATTGGGCAATGGGCTGGTTGAAATCATAAGGTTTACAACTACTGTTTTCGGCTTTTGCTGTTGTTACTTCAAAGGTAATATCTGCATTTATTTGTTCATCGCAAACTGCCTGAATGTAATAGGTGCCGCTGCCCATACAACTTAACGTGAAATAGGCATATAAATCTGATAACCTGGCTACACGGGTCATGGTATTGCATGTGCCGCCGTATACATTGTAGTATTTTAGTCCGACGCCGGAAATATTTTTAATTTTGATGTCGCAAGATTGGACACCGGAAACATTGATTTTAAACCAGGAAGATTTTAATCCTTTAATTGTATCAGACTCATAGGGAGAACTGCCAATGGTGTGGCAACTGTTGTTAACGGTTACATTTTTAGTTTGGTAGCCACTTATGTCATTAACTGTTGCATTGCTACAAAAATCACCGTTATTGCTAAGATTGTTGGTTTGGTATTCTACTGTAAGTATGTATTCATAATGGGCATAATCGTAGTAACTTTCATCTTCAATCAGTACAAAGTACCGATTTTTAGAGCAGCCAAAATTATCGAATGCGACAAGGTTTTCACGATCCGAGTTGTTGTCGATGTACATTCGGTTTCCGGCAATGAATTGAAGAGATTTAGTGGTACTGTCGAAGCCATTTGCCAATACTGAATTAAAATCGGTATTGAATGGGCCTTTGTATCTAAAAATATTGATCTTAGGGTGTTTGTTTAACGTAGTATTTCCTCTAACACTTACTTTTATATTGGAAGTGTTTTCAATTGTAAATGTATACCAGATGTTTTTTCGGTAATAGTAGCGTTTAACATTCAAAGTATCTTTATAAGGAATTGTTACAGGAGAATTTGCTCTGCTGCATCGCTCACTATTGTATTGAAAGAAACAAGGGTCACTGGCAGAAGCATTGGTATGACAGGTAATTGGAAATTTTGGAGAGGTTTTCGTTGAATTTGAGCTGAAATGTCCAAAATCATAAGATTTATTGGCATAGTCATTTGGAGAAGGTATGTGAGGGGTAAATACCGCCTTTTGACCGTTGTAACCGGTGTTAAACATAACAAGTGTATAGTAACCGGCTTCCAGATTGCAATAGTTGTTGCCAAAGACGCAAGATGACACAATGTTATTGGTGTCGCTGATGATTAGAGGATTATCGGTACAATTGCCTTTATACAATTCAAAATTATTATCTGAGCCAAAATGCAATCTGAACTCAGCATTTTTATCCAGCTTGAACGTGAAATAGGTGTATCTTGTTGAAGGATAGATATATCTCTTCTTGTATTGCAAAAAGGCAGGTTTTATCTTGCCGTCTGTGAAACAATCGCTGCAGAAAGGTAAATCAAAAACATAGTCGAGATTTTTAAAATTGGCAGTGGCTGAAAGCACATTGATATTGTTGTTGATTTTGAATGCTTTCAGCGGAGTATCATAGACAAATTGAGTGCAATTGGTTTCCTTTTCAATGATAAAATAATTGTTATTAGGCAAACACACCGGTCGTTTATAAATTGTATCCAATACCGAAACAATGGTGTAATGACCTGTGTCCAAAATCATGCAATTGGGCAATTGAATGGCATAATATCCGTAAGGTGGAATGCCATCTATTGTTTTTATATTTCCAAGTGAAATGCGCCCTCTGAAAAGGTACAATTTCGAACTGGTGTTATAACTGTATATCCTCAATCTTCCTGAATCGGTGAGTCTGAATTCATGAAAAGTCATCCAGCCTTTTATTTTTAAAGTATCTACCTGAAGAATTGTATCCCTGTTTTCTTTGTAATGAATGTTATTGGTATTAATTCTTTGAGTCGTTTTTGGATTGATATTGCCAATCTTCTCAGGCATTTTAGGCCAATAATGAACCACATTGAGCAGAGGTTTGGATTGTGAAATGATGTGTCGGATGGTTCTGTACAAAGTGCCGGAAGGCATACAGGTAATCAATGTATAGGTGCCGGGTTCAACACAAACTTCAAATTTTGTGGTGTATTGCTTTTTTAATAAAGTCAAGTTACAGCTGTTTTTTATGTTACCTTTATAAAGCACATAATACATGCTGATGTTGTAATTGTTGTCTGTTGAAACCACTTGTAAAACACCACTTTCTCCAACATTGACAATTGTATACCCTCCTATGGTGAAATCGGTTTTGAAAGTATCTTCACCATAGATGTTTTCTAAAACGTATTTATCTGGAATCGTTGGTTTGCATCCATGTCTGTTGAACAATCCCTCACAATTGTAGTCGTGGTTTTTAGTCCTGTAGAAGGTGTTATTGGTGTTGATGATGTCTGTAGTGGTGGTGTAATTGTTCCAGT
>DASWYG010000093.1:0-3330 GCA_036405075.1 Bacteroidia bacterium
AAATTACCTCAGCGCCGTGTATGATCTACTGGTCGCTAAACTTGACTACTTAATCGCAATAGGACAACCCATCAAACTATAATCAAACCTAAATGACAACCCCCAATATGAAAAAACAATTGATAAATTTAAGTATACTGGCAGTTATAATTCTTGCTGCCTGCGGACAAAAGCCCGATAATTTGCAAAAGAAAAAAGCTGAATTAGCTGAATTGAAAGCAAGTTTGGTAACGTTAGAAGATAAAATAAAAACAGTTGAAGCAGAAATTGCTAAACTCGATACTTCTAATAAATCAAGCGACAATCTTGAAATTAAAACTATAGACATCACTGCACAAAACTTTAAAACATATATAGAAGTTCAGGGCAGAATTGATGCAGAGGAGAATGTTTCTTTGTCTACTCAAGCGCCTGGTGTTATCACCAGAATACTGGTAAAACCGGGTGATATGGTTTCAAAAGGTCAAGTTTTGGCCGAAACCGATGCAAGTGCCACTCTGATGCAAATCTCAGACCTTGAAACCAGTTTGAATTTGGCTAAACAAGCTTTCCAAAAACAAGAAAACCTTTGGAAACAAAACATTGGAACAGAAATGCAATACTTGCAGGCTAAAACCAACAAAGAAAGTTTGGAGAAAAAAATCAGTACAATGGGCGAACAAGTGAGAATGTCTAAAATCATCTCTCCAATTAGCGGAACTGTTGATGCGGTGAACATTAAAATTGCACAAATGGTTACGCCGGGAATGAATGCCATCACCATTGTAAACTATAACAACTTAAAAGTTAAAGCTGAATTGGCAGAAAGCTATTCGTCACGCATTAAAGCAGGCAATACGGCTATGATTTATTTCCCTGACATCAACGATTCAATTTTAGCCAAAGTTAACTACTCATCTAGAGCCATCAACCCGATGACAAGAACATTCAATGTTGAAATTCTTTTGCCGAACAGCAACAAATACCATCCAAATATGGTGGCCAAATTGAAAATAAACGACTACATCTCTGGTAAACCGGTGATAGTAGTTCCTGTTAAATTCATACAAAAAGGACCAGGAGAGTCATTTGTTTTGGTTGAAAAAGATGGCCTAGTTCATAAAAAAGTCATTACCATCAGCAAAGAATACAATGGTATGGCAGAAATAGCATCCGGTTTATCAGAAGGTGATAAACTCATCGTTGAAGGGTATGACCTTGTCAACGAAGGAGAAAAAGTAACAGTAAAAAAATAATCAGGTAGAAGGACAACTTCAACACCCATAACCAAACATTATGCTTGATAAATTTAAAGAGTTTAAGCCCTCCAGTTGGGCCATAGACAATAAAATAACCGTTTACCTCATCACGATTTTCATATCGTTGGCAGGTATAATGGCGTACAATGCGCTTCCTAAAGAGAATTTTCCGGACATTACAGTGCCTACCATTTACATCAGTACGGTCAACGGAGGAAACTCTCCTACCAATATCGAAAACACCATCACCAAACCAATCGAGAAAAGGATCAAAGCCATTTCTGGTGTTAAGAAATTCAATTCTACTTCCATGCAAGACATGTCTGTTATTGTTGTAGAGTTTCATACAGACGTTGATGTTAGCGTTGCCAAACAAAAAGTTAAAGACGCGGTTGACGAAGCCAGAGGCGATATGCCGGCTACCCTGACACGTGAACCTATGATCAAGGAAATCGCCTTCTCGGAAATTCCGATCATGTATGTGAATGTTGCAGGTAACTACAACCTCAATCAGTTGAAAAAATATGCTGATGAAATGAGCGACAAGATCGAAGGACTAAGTGAAATCAATGAGGTGAAAATGGTTGGTGCTTTGGACCGTGAGATCCAAGTCAACATTGATGCATACAAACTTCAAGCTGCTCAAATGACCATTGGAGATATTCAAAGAGCCATTGCTCAGGAAAACTTAACCATCACAGGAGGTAATGTGCCTCTGAATGGCATGAAACCAACACTGAGCATCAAAAGTGAATTCAAAAACCCTATGGAAATTGAAAACATAGTGGTGAGTTCACAATCAGGCGCAAAACTATTTATTAAAGATGTTGCTACGGTGGTTGATGGCTTTAAAGAACAAGAAAGTTATTCTAACAGCAAAGGCAGAAATGTGATCACATTGAACGTCATCAAACGTTCAGGTGAAAACCTAATTGAAGCTTCAGAAAAAATCAATAAAGTTATTGATGAAATGAAGAAAAATGAGTTACCGGAAGGACTTGAAGTAAGTATAGTAGGTGATCAAAGTCAACAAACTAAAACCATGTTGCACGACCTTATCAATACCATCATCATCGGTTTTATTTTGGTAACCATTGTATTGATGTTCTTTATGGGTGTAACCAATGCGCTTTTTGTGGCACTCTCTGTACCACTTTCAATGTTCATTGCCTTCCTGATCATGCCCGGAATCGATTTCTCTTTCAACATGATCGTTTTGTTCTCATTCATTTTGGCTTTGGGTATTGTAGTTGACGATGCCATTGTTGTAATTGAAAACACACATAGGCTGTTTGGCGATGGAAAACGAGACATCAAGACAGCAGCAAAAATGGCCGTAGGTGAAGTGTTCATGCCTGTACTGTCAGGAACAATTACCACACTGGCGCCTTTCATTCCTTTGGCTTTCTGGACCGGTATCATCGGTAAATTCATGTATTTCCTCCCGGTTACATTGATCATATCTCTGCTCGCTTCATTATTTGTAGCCTACATCATCAATCCTGTTTTTGCGGTCGACTTTATGAAGACCAAAGAAGAAGAACATAAATTGTATGGTAAATTGAATAAAAAGACCATTCAAAGATTGATACTTTACGGTGTTGTTGCACTTATTGCTTATATGGGCGGCAATGTTGGAGTTGGAAACTTCATTGTTTTCTTAGCTTTATTCCTTTTATTACACAGATTGTGGTTGTACAGAGTCATCAATATCTGGCAAGAAAAAACCTGGCCGGCCATCATCAGAGTTTACAGCAAAATGCTTGAATTCTGCCTCAAACACCCTTGGGCTACAATTAATTCAGTTCTGGTAATGTTGGTATTCTCAGTTATTTTCTTTGTCGCCAGAGGTCCTAAAGTGGTATTCTTCCCTGATGGTGATCCTAACAACATCTATGTTTATGTAAAACTGCCTGAAGGTACTGATCCAGCCGTTACAAACGGTGTTATGAGACAGGTAGAGAAAAAAGTAAATACCATTATAGGTAAAGACAACCCAATAGTTGAATCAATGATATCCAACGTTACCATTGGAGTAACTGACCCTCAGGATGGTGATCAGAACGCCTATCCTAACAAAGGCAAGATTGCC
>DASWYG010000094.1:0-11073 GCA_036405075.1 Bacteroidia bacterium
GAAAAGCTTAAAATGATGTGAAGTGTAGATCATTGAAAAGATCAATCATGGTCTATCCTAAAAAGAATAGACAGGAACAAATTTAGAATAAAAAGTAAGAGATTATTTGCTTCTGATGGCTTCAACCGGCACCATTCTGCTGGCTTTATATGCCGGAATGATTCCTGCCACCAATCCGATCACACTGGCAAAAATTAATCCTTGAGTAATATTTCCCATGGTCATCACCATACGGAAAGATGATTCAGAACCGGCAATCATTAAATTGAGTAAACCGGAAACGCCCCAAGTCAACAGAATGCCAACAATACCGCCCAATATACTCAATACCACAGCTTCAGTTAAGAAATGAAAAAGTATGAATTCATTTTTAGCACCCAATGCTTTCTGAATACCAATGATATTGGTTCGTTCTTTTACAGAAACAAACATGATATTGGCTACCCCGAAACCACCTACAAGCAGTGAGAATAGGCCAATAATGAGTCCAAATTTATTGATGGTTTTGAATAGATCGGTAATGGTTTCGCTTAGGAATGATATCTTATTGAGTGAAAAATTGTCTTCTTCCTGAGGTTTTTGTCTTCTGATGCTGCGCATACTGCCTCTCAATTCTTCATAAACAGCATCCTCACCAACATTGCTTTTTGCTTTGACTATGATATTGGTATTGTCAGACTCATTGCTGATGTATTGAAGGAATTTTACTGGTACTACAACATTGTCATCAAAATCGATGTTGATGATGTTGTCACCTTGATTTTTGAATACACCAATGACTTCAACCTTTTTACCATATATGACAATGTTCTTGCCTTCTACACCAGTGGTTTTATCAAATAGACCTTTGGCCACATTGCTGCCGATGATGGCAACAGCTCTGCCATTTTTATCTTCAAATTCATTGAAAAAGCGACCTTCGCTAATTTCTAAGTCTTGTATTTTGAAAAATTCAAAACTGTAACCGTCTATTTGCGCATTTTCAAGGTATTTTTCTCCTGATCTTACAGTAGTGCTTCTTTGAGTATAGAAGGCAACGGCATCGAGCAGTGAATTGACCGGTTGTTCTTTCAGAGCTTTTACTTCAGAGAATTTTGCATTCGGACGGTTGATGTATTTCCACCATGGATAATCGTTACCACCGCCAACCCATTGCCATTTATCAATGTAAATAACATTCTTACCCAAAGATGAAACACTTTTTTTGATGTTCATTTCCAGAGAATCTACAGCTGTGAATACGGTAATGATTGAGAATATGCCAATTGTTATGCCTAAAACGGAAAGAATGGATCTGAGTTTATTGCTCAAAAGAGATTGGAAAGCCATTGACAGACTTTCATAAAGCAAACGCAAATACAGGCGGGATTTCATCGGATGTTCAAAAGTAAATCCGTAGCTTAAAAAAGCAATGTATTTTCGACGATAGTGACATTAACGACCATCAACAACCACAGTGAATTTACTTATTGAATTGCCAGTTTATAGGTTTTGTAGCCATCATCGGTTTTTATGCTGATGATGTATAGACCCGTAGGCAAATGATTCAAATAGAGAGTTCCATTAACGAAATATTGTTCAAATTCCCTTTGGTTCATAACGGTTTGACCAGTTTCATTGATCATTAAAAAATTTTGAATTTGTGGAGCGTCTAATGGCAGCGTGACCTTATCAGAAGCTGGATTCGGATATAAATCCTGAACACCAATCAAAGGCACATTAATATCTGAATTCATCAAGGTTCTGATCACTGCTGAATACGCATTGACTCTGCCATAACCGTATTTGTTGTTGGGCACCTGACCGGTAGATTGATCTGCATCTGCAGTGCTTTTCAAATAATCTGCAACGGTTGCGGCATCCAGATCAGGATCTACTTGCAACATCAATGCTACAATACCGGTTACATGGGGTGCTGCCATTGATGTACCATTAAAGGCTACCCAATATTGGGTGTCGTTTTGAAACACTGTCGTCAATAAACACCTGTCGAGCATCCAGGATGCCAGTTGTTTGTTGTTAATAGATGAGGGTACATCGTAACCTGGAGCTGAAATATCCGGTTTAATTCTGCCATCAACTGTAGGGCCTTTACTAGAGAATGGTGCAGCCAAAGGAGGAATGACATAAGCACTGTCATTGACCCATTTGCCTTTGATGTTCAGATAAGAACTTCTTGCAGCCAAAGCTCCAACAGAGATAACAGCTTTTGATGTGCCTCCATTTTCGCCGGCAGTGTAATCTGAATTTCCGGGTATCAGTATCTGGCTTAGGTCCCAACGGTCGATCTTGTTGCGAAAAGAACCACTGGTCCAGGCTCGTGAAGCGCCGCTGTTCCATCCATGCACTTCAGATGAATCAGAGGTTAAATAGGCCAATATCGCATATTTGATTTGCTTAGAACTTTCAACACTGACAGTGATATTGGGTTTTTGATTTTCTGAATTCGATTTTTGGCATTTGAATACCATTTTGAAGTTGGATGTATCTGCCGAATAATTAAATGTGTATGAAGTGTCCGATTTACTATGGATATAGGGAGTTTCAACCACTTGATTTAACAGGGTATCTATGATTTTAATTTTAATGGAAAAGGATGAATTTTTACTTCCCCAGAAATCAGAATAAACACTTTCAGTTTGTCTGAATTGTCGGCTGTTTTCAATCATGATGGTTCCAACGGTATCAGAATTGAATTTGTGATACCAATGCATGGGATTATCACCTTCATTGCCATTTGCGCCTACAAGTATTTTACCTTTTCCAACCAAAAGTTCTGTTGCCTGATCAAATAAACTGGTGCCGTCATGCGGACCTGTGTGCATGCCCCAGCTTAGGTTGATGACAGCAGGTTTACCTACTGATTGAGCATAATCAAAAATGTACTTATAAGCGTCAATAATGGTTGGATTGGCCACAATGTAGTCGCCCAGTGCACTGCCACCTAAAGTATCATTACTGTATTTGATGGTTACCAGAACAATTTCTGATTCCGGAGCAACGCCTTTGTATTGAAGTCCGGGAGTGCCAAAGCCACTGCCGGCTGCTATTCCCGCAACATGTGTACCATGTGTGCCATCCATATCATTGAGTGTTTTGATGATGGAGGTGTCGGTGTATTCTGTGCCATAAAAATACCCATTTGGAGGTGTGCCGTTGAAGTTGTTTTGTTCCCAGTAACGGGTTACCCGGTATTGTAAATTGTTGGCAGAATAAAATGTAGGATGGTTCAATTGAAAACCAACATCTACAATCCCAACGATCACGCCTTTGCCATTATAAGATTTAGGCAAACTGTGCTGAGTGCCGTTTTGAACCCAATCCACTTTAGTGAGTTGTCTTTCTTTGTCGTTATTGGGTTTTAACGAGAAGCCACAATTGCTGATCTCGGCTGCAATCACACCATTTATTTTAGTTATTCGATGAACCATTTCAGCATCGAGCATAACAGTTCTGATCAATCCAATTTTACCGGTGATGACTACTCCTTCAGCCATTACAAGACTGTCTACCTCGGCCGACTTGACTTTAATTAAACCGTGAATCCATTTTTTAGGAGGAGTAGTGGTTCCAAACAATGAGTATTGAGCAGTAAACAAACAGACCAGAGCAAGACATGCAATGGACTTGATTTTATTGAAGCACATAAGTAACAAATATACAAAAAAATGTATAAAAGGTTTTCTGTTAAATTTAAGAATGGGGATTAAAATCGTGGTATTCGCCACTTATTTTATGCATAAAAGTGGAGGCCAGCATAAGTGCTCTTTTTTTAGCAGTCTCTGCTCTTTCACCGGCAAACATTTCATCGGTGGTTTCAATGAAGTATTTGATCCAAATACTGAAGTGTTCTTTTTCTAAATTCAGGTGCATGTGTCTCTCGAAAACATTGGTTTTATAGCCTTCCTTATCCAGAAGCACAAAAGCCCAGAATTGTATGATTTTGTGCATGTGTTCAGGCAAATGCAGATGATCAAACTTGGGAGCAGTAACAGGATCAGCTAAAAGTTTTTCATAAAATCTGTGCAACCATTCACTGATGTCATTTTCATTCTCAATGTCATGCATGACGCAAAAGTATAGATAAATTCAGGATTTGAAAGACATGTAGAACTGAATTTATAACTGATTCTGATCAGAAATAATACAATCGGGTAATAACTATCATTTACTTTTTTAATTAAACTGATATTCACTGCTATGAAACATCAAAAATTGAAATTGAGCATTCCGAAACCTTGCCATGAGAATTGGGACAAAATGAGTGCAGCAGAAAAAGGTCGTTTTTGTGATGTTTGCAGTAAGACAGTGATGGATTTTACACAGATGAAGACAAATGAGATCATCACTTATATCAGCAAAAGCAACGAAACAGTTTGCGGCAGGGTAAATACACGCACCCTTATGATACCTGAAGAAGGTGCAAAGAGAAATTATTTCAAACAAGCATTTTCATTTTTGTTTTTTAGTGTTTTCTTGATGTTGTTCAATTCCTGTTACAGAGCAATGGGCATGATTGAAGTTAAAAGTTCAGACAAAGACAGTTTGACCGATAGTTTGAGCAGTGCAGGAATGAATGACAGCTTGCTTCATTCGAATTCGGCTCCTAAGGCAGTAAAAGATTCTATAAAGAAGGTCAAGATCAATGGACATAAAGTGGGGGAAGTGAAAATTGAACCTAAAATATTGGGTAAAATTATATTAGAGGACCCCAATCTAAATAGAGACAGTCTATGATTCATAAGTAAAAAAAAGAGTAGAAGACTGAGAAGAAATTCTTCGAAATTTATTATCATTGCTCAGTAAAACATGCGTGAAAGCAAATTTGTAGAGCAAAACAAAGAGAAATGGGAGAAAATTGAAAAGGATTTGCTCAATAAAGTGAGTGATCCACATGTCTTAAGGACCCATCTCATCCACATTACGGATGATCTTTCTTATGCCAGAACCTTTTATAAGAACCGTTCGGTAAGGGTATATTTAAATGGCATTGCTCAGTCTGTTTACAATAGGATCTACAAGAGCAAATTCAATTTTTTTAAGTCGGTAAAGAAGTTTTATATCGATGATGTGCCTTCCATCATGTACCATTCCAGAAAAGAATTGTTCTTTTCATTTTTGGTTTTGATATTGGCATTCACAATAGGTTTTTTCTCATCAGTTAAAGACCCCGAATTTGTTAACACAATTTTATCTGATGGTTATGTAAAAATGACCAAAGACAACATTGAAAGTGGCGACCCAATGGGTGTATACAAGGAAACGCAGCCTTTTCAGATGTTCGTCATGATTGCTTCAAACAATATAGCAGTCAGTTTTTACTTATTTATTTTTGGATTAATAGCAGGTTATGGCACTCTGGTGATGTTGTTGTTCAATGGTATCATGTTGGGTACTTTCTATCATTTCTTTTATTCAAGAGGGCTTACGGCAGACTTTAATTATACCGTTTGGATGCATGGTGCTATTGAGATCTCATGCATGGTTATTGTGGGTGTTGCAGGCATGTTATTGGGTAAAGGTTTGATCAATCCGGGTTCATTCAGTAGAATGAAAGCATTCAATATTTGGGGTAGAAGAGGGTCTATGATCCTATTGTCATTGATTCCATTTATAATTTTAGCTGCTTTTATAGAATCTTACCTCACCAGACATACTGAAGTATCCAATTTGTTGAGAGGAATATTCATCGTTTTATCATTGATACTGATGTTTGGGTATTTTGCATTCTATCCATATTTAAGGTTTCGAAAATCCGGAGATGCACAATTGGGAATGCCGGAATTGAATGCAGATAAAGACATTGAGTTTCAAAAAGGAGTCATTTATTCCAGGTCACAGATCTTCTTAAAAAGCATTCAGCTTTTCATAGGAAATTTTCCATCCATCATACGTTTAGCATTGCTTGTTTCGAGTGTTTTAACCGTATTGTTTTACTTTATTTACATTGAATACAGCGATACCACCATTCATGTTGGCGGCTTGAATCTTTTCAATTTATTGGAAGATTCCATCGATGGCAGTAACCAGTTCTTTGGACAGTTATACATCAATTTAGCGCTGGTTTTCAATAAGCTTGAGAGGTTTGATATTTATATCATCACTACCATTTGGTTGATTGTTTTGTTGGGCTATTCCTATGGAAGATTTAACCTCAAGATCAATGGGACTTTCAAATTTGACACAAAAAAAATTGTAACCTTGAGCATCGGGGTTTTGTTGTTCAATGCATTGTTTTTGATCGATATTCCGGCAATGGGTCTTTTAGCGATTTTGTTGAGCGGTACATTGATTTTGATATTTTCAAATACATTGAATAAAGATGAGAAGAATGAAAGAGGCATTTTAAGTATACTCGGAACCGGGTTTATCAAATCCTTGAGCACAACACTTCTGTTCTTATTTGTTCTTACTTTGGGTATGATCATAGTGGCCTCACCATTGCTGTTTTACCTCTTGAGTTTCATTGAAGTCAATTTTAAACTCGACAATGAAACATACAATTCAATGACCATGATATTGATGATGTTTTTCACCTGTATGGTCGTTACATTGTCTTTGGTGTTTTATGTATTTGAGAACTCGTTTCTGTATTATTCGATTGGTGAAATATCGAGTGCATCAGGCATAAGTGAGAAAATAGATTCTATTGGAAAAACTAAAAAGGCGTATGGCATTGAAACTGAGTAATCTCTTCGTTTTGTTTTTCTCAGTCTTCGGATTTCAAAGCCTATACTGTCAGGTTGAAACGGATACAAGTTACAGGGATACCAATGTGATCAGTTATTGGGATGCCAATAAAGAAATAAATAAACCTGTAGAAGTTGAATTGAATCAGGATGAGTGGAAAAACAGATCAGCAACCATCGATTACAAAGATTCGACAAAGAAAAGAGATACAACCAATTTCAAATTGAGTTCACCAAAAGGTAAAAGGAAGCAAACTTCTAAAATACCTGATGTATTGATTTATATCGTTCTTGCTATAGCTGTTGTCGTATTGCTTTTCTTGATCCTTAAAAAGGGCAGATTCAATAAGAGAAACAAAGCGATTGAGCTCACAGATCCAACTACTATTGATGAACACAACATCGATGAGATTGAATTTGATGTACTGCAAAAGGAGGCACTAAGAATTGGCGACCATGCCTTGGCATTTCGATATGGTTATTTAAATGTATTGAAGGGTTTAAGGTCAAAGAACCTTATATTTTACAAAAAAGAACGCACCAATTTTGAATACCTCAATCAATTGACAGGAACAGAATTCTCAGAACCTTTTGGACAATTGACTTTGCAGTTTGATAAGACCTGGTATGGCGATTATCCTATGGATCAATCAACCTATGATGCTGTTCAACCTGTATTTGATCAAATCAAAAATGCATTGACAACAAGATGAAGAGCATTTCAAATTACATATTGATCTTGTTTGTTCTGATTGCCATAGGACTGATTATTTGGGCAAGAAATGCTGATAGTAAAAAGTCATATATTTGGAATAAAACATACAAAGAGGGTTATAAGCAACCGTATGATTTTGGTTTGTTCAAAGATGTATTAAAATCGAGTGTAAAAAGTTTCAAAGAAATTGATCAGGAGCCTCTTAGAAAAACACTGGAAAAGTCGGGTAAAAAACACAGTACTTATGTCTATGTCGGCCTCGACCATCACCTGACCTACAAGGAATGTGATGCTTTGTATGAGTTTGTAAAAAGAGGAAATGATGCAGTCATAATTGCAGAGGAATTGTCATGGGAGTTTACCAATCAAATTATGGGCCCAAAAGGACAACTCAGTACTTTGAATTTTTTCGATAGAGAAGTCTATGTAAAAACCAAATTCACTCAGTCTAAATTGGGTGATTATAAATTTAAAAATTATAAGCATTCAGAACTCAATACAGACTGGTATTACATCAATTTGAGCGATAGTCAGGATTATTATTTTGGAGATACGGGGCAATACTTTTACGATTTTAATTATCTCACATTGGGTACCATCAATGGTTTAGTCAATTTTATTAAAATAAAATTAGGTGATGGTCATGTATACATCAATTCGAGCCCAATGTTGATGACCAATTATGCTTTAAAGGATGAGCAGGGTTTTCAATACATGAATGAAGTGTTGAGTGGTGTTGGCAAAGACAGTGTCATTTATGACATTGGTTCAAGAAAAATTAAAAAAGAGAACAGAGAAGATGGAAGAGAAGATTCACCATTGTCTTACATTCTCAGGCAAAAATCACTGAAAACAGCCTGGTATTTGTTATTGGCACTTGCGGTATTCTTTCTGTTGTTTAAAGCCAAACGCAAACAGAGGGTGATACCTGTTTTGGAAACCAAGAAGAACCATTCTTTGAATTTTATAAGAACTTTGAGTTCCATGTTCTTTATGATGTCAAATAACAGGGAAATGGCTCAATCGGCCATGAATTCATTCTTGTTCTTTGTGCGCAACAAACTGCATGTTTCTACTACTCATATCGATGAGTCTTTGGTGCAAAAGATCAGCATAAAATCAGGCGTTGATGCGGCAATCGTAAGCGGTATATTCGAGTATTATGAAAAGATCAAGTTGGCAGAAAACAAAAAAATCAGTTCAAAAATGTTAATCGAATTGGACAATCGAATCAGTCATTTTTATCAATTATACAACAAAAGTAAATAAGCAAAAATATGGAAGACAATAATGTTGAATTGAATCAACAAGAACATTTAGAAAATCGTTTGGATTTGGGTCCGGTTAAAGACATGACCGATAAGATCCGAAATGAAATTCACAAGGTGGTTGTGGGTCAGGATGAGATGATCAGCTTGATGTTGGCGGGTTTGTATACAGGTGGACATGTGTTGTTGGAGGGTGTTCCGGGAATAGCCAAAACCTTAACCGTTAATTTATTGGCCAAAACATTGAATTTGGAATTCAAGCGCATTCAGTTTACACCTGATCTTATGCCTGCAGATGTAACCGGTACCAGTGTTTTCAATATGAAATCGAGTGAATTTGAATTCAGGCATGGACCTATTTTTGCCAATCTGGTGTTGATTGATGAGATCAACCGTTCACCTGCAAAAACACAAGCAGCATTGTTTGAAGTTATGGAAGAGCAGCAAGTGACAATAGATGGCAGAACACATCCACTGCCGGGTCCATTCATGGTATTGGCCACTCAGAACCCCATCGAACAAGAAGGCACATATAAATTGCCGGAGGCACAACAAGACAGATTTTTATTCAGAATAAAAATTGCATATCCTTCATTGAGTGAAGAAGTAGAGATCTTAAAACGTTTTGAAAGTGACTTCAATCAATCGGGAATAGATACAGTGAAGTCTGTTGTCAATAGAGCTGATCTTGAACTGTGCAAACAGATCATTCAGAAGGTTCACATCAAATCAGAATTATTGGAATACATAGCTGCCATTATACACCATACACGTGAAACCGGCGATTTGTTTTTGGGTGCTTCACCTAGAGCATCTTTGGCAATTGTGAAGACTTCTAAAGCACTGGCAGCCATGCAAGGACGTGATTTTGTAACTCCGGATGACATTCGATATGCTGCATTCCCGGTACTCAATCACAGAATCATTCTGTCTCCTGAGAGGGAAATGGAAGGTATAGATGTGAAAGACGTGTTGGATGATATTTTCAAGAAAATAGAAATACCAAGATAGATGAAATTTTTGCGCAATACTTTTTTCAGTAATTTGTTTTTCGTCCTCAACGGGGCGATGGTGTTTTGGTTTTGCGCAGCCTATTTTATACCTGTCTTGTATCTACCTGGGCTTTTAATTACAGCATTGTTGGGTGTTTTGGTGATTGTGGATTGGGTGCTTTTGTATTCAATGAGATTGCCGATTGAAGTGATGAGGGAAACACCCAGATTGTTGTCTATGGGCGATTACAATGTGATTCGACTGGTGATTCGTAACAAAGGTAAGCTCAATTGGAAATTGGAAATAGTTGATGAATTGCCTGTTCAATTACAAAAAAGAGATTTTGTGATAGGGACCAATGTGACAGCTTATGAGAACAAAGAACTGACTTATGAGATCAGACCTTTTGAAAGAGGAGAGTACCATTTTGGCCGTATCAATGTACTGATGTTTGGCCGTCTTAAATTGGTGAAAAGGTTGCTGCCATTAGAGAGAGACGAAATGGTGAAGGTATATCCCAGCATCATTCAAATGGCAAAATTCGAGTTGTACACCAATTCGAAATTGTCAAGGCATTTGGGTATAAAAAAACTGAGGCGTATTGGTATGAGCTATGAGTTTGAGCAAATCAAATATTATGTTCAAGGTGACGATATCAGACAAATCAATTGGAAAGCATCGGGTAAACATCAACAATTGATGGTGAATCAGCATGATGATGAGAAATCGCAGCCCATTTACACCATTATTGATAAGAGTCGAATCATGTTAATGCCTTTCAACGGCATGAGTTTGATGGATTTTGCCATCAACACATCTTTGGTGATTAGCAATGTTGCATTGAAGAAACAGGATAAGGCCGGACTCATTACATTTTCAGATAAGATAGGTGCAGTAGTAAAAGCAGATAACAAACACAATCAACTTCAAACTATTCTGGAAGCCTTGTACAACCAAAAAGAGCGGAATTTAGAGGCCGATTATGAGCTTTTGTATCAAGGTATCAGGAACATGATAAAAACACGTAGTTTGTTGTTCTTGTATTCAAATTTTGAAAGCATGTATGCCTTGCAAAGGGTATTGCCAATATTGAGAAAAATCAATCAGCAACACTTATTGATCGTGGTGTTTTTTGAAAACAGTGAAATTGAGAATTTGAGCAAGACCAGAGCGGAAGATCTAAAGGGTGTTTACACGCGTATCATGGCGGAGCAAGCCATTTCAGACAAGTACACCATTGCTCAGGAATTGAACAATATTGGTATACAAACCATATTGACAAAACCGGAGGATTTGTCGCTCAATTCAATAAACAAATATCTTGAAATTAAAGCCAGGGGCATGGTATGAAAAAGTCACTTGTTTTGCTCATGTTTATATGGTCAACCGGATTGACGAATGCATCGGC
>DASWYG010000095.1:0-6904 GCA_036405075.1 Bacteroidia bacterium
AAGACATACAGTGCAAAATACCTCATAATTCTGTGAAACAAATTTAATAAACTTTTATTGTATCGCGCATTTTATTTTACAATCCGCTGTTATCAATTGGATCAGGAGCTGTCATCACATTGACACTTGAATCAACAAAATTCTCTTTTTCAGAAACCACGATGTCAATTATTGAACCTTTTTCTAAAAGGGTATTTGGCGCAATACTTCTGCCTTTGTACAACTGTTTGAGAACCAAACCTGAACCTAGGGAACTTTGAGTATGCTCTACTCTACCAAGCTTTAAACCTGCACTTTGAAGCAAAACTTTAGCCAAATTGGAACTGCCATTGACCAATTGAGGCATTTTAACTTTTGGTTTTAGTCCGCTGTTAACTGTAACATAGATTTTTCGACCCGGTTTAACTTTCATGTTTTCTTTAGGATCTTGATCAATAATGGTCATTGGTTTCATGTCTTCTCTGTATACGGAATCGATGATAACCATTTCCAAATCATTGTCATCTAGGAGGCTGAAAGCATTTTCTGCCGGCATTCCAATTACTTTAGGCACTTTTACACTTTCACCATGGCGGGTATAAAATTGCGTAAACAGCATGGCCAATACCAAATATGCCAAAAAAGCCAATGCAGCCAATCCAAGTGTTTTTAAAATGGAATTTCCAGTCAATCCTTTAAACATGTTTCGTGCAAATTTGATTATTTTATTTGATATTCAAAAATCAAATACATCAAGGAATGTTAAGAAATTTGTGAGTCTGCAAAGAAATCCTCCAATCCGGATTAGCTTTTACAAAATCTATGATCAAAGGCGTCATTTTATCGGCTTTGCTCCATTCGGGTTGCAAATACTTCAAACAATTGGTTTTCAAGTCCGATGTAAATGAATTGATCCATGCAATATCAGATGGATGAAAAACCACCCCTTTGTATTCATCAGCCAATTTTAATGTTGACTCAATTGGGGGTTTAAATTTTTTAGGCGACAAACAGATCCAGTCGAGCTCAGCATTGATCTGATAGGCACCGGAGGTTTCAATGTGACTGCGAACATTGATGGATCTAAGGGCTTCAGCAAGCGGGCTTAAATCGTACATTGCAGGTTCACCACCAGTGATAACACAAATTTTAGCCGGAGTTGATCGTATATGTTCAATTATTTGATCAACATTCATCAACGGGTGTTTTGAAGCATCCCAACTGTCTTTGACATCACACCAGACACAACCTACATCGCATCCGCCTAATCTGACAAAATAAGCAGGTGTTCCGGTATAAGCTCCTTCACCTTGAATGGTGTAGAAATGCTCCATTACCGGATATGAAAAAGATTGAGACCTTGTCATATACCAAGGTTCATTTTATATGCTTTAAATGTATTTGAAAGCAAAGCGGCAATAGTCATCAAACCCACACCACCCGGCACTGGAGTGAGATAAGCAGCTTTTTCTGAAACAGATTCAAAATCAACATCTCCCCTCAAATAGAAACCGGATTTTCTGGAAGGATCGTCAATTCGGGTAATACCAACATCAATAACAACTGCGCCCTCTTTTACCATGTCTTTGCTGATAAATCCCGGTTTACCAAGAGCAGCAATTAAAATATCAGCTTGTCGCGTATATGAGGCGATGTCTTGAGTTTTACTGTGACAAACAGTAACGGTACAGTTGCCATATTTTCGATTCGACGACATCAACAAACTCATTGGACGACCAACAATATTGCTTCGGCCAACGACCACACAATGTTTGCCTGTAGTTTCTATGTTATAGGCTTCCAACATCATGATGACACCTAGCGGAGTAGCAGAAACAAATCCTTCATCGCCTTTTGCCAATTTACCCATGTTGATGTCATGAAATCCATCAACATCTTTATGAGGCACTATGGTTTGCGTAATGGTTTTTTCATCGATATGGGAAGGTAATGGTGATTGAACCAATAAACCGTCGATATTTGGATCGTTATTGAACTGATTGATCAATTCGATCAATTCTGTTTGAGAAGTGGTATCGGGAAGGCGTAAAACGGTAGAATCAAATCCAATAGCTTTACTATTTCTTTCTTTGCTATCAACATAAGTTCGACTTGCACCATCATTTCCGACTAAAATGGCCACTAAATGTGGCTTTCTATGTCCGCTAAGTAAAAGAGTATCAAGCTCTTCTTTAATTAAGTCTTTTATCTTGAGTGAGGTTACTTTACCGTCGAGTAAGTTCATGCCAAAAATCTACTGCAATATTAAGATGAATTTATTGTTTATACTTAAATTTGTAGCAATTTAATTATGAAAGAGACCAGGTTATGCCTTTTCATCCTCTTAACTATTTTTGTATTTTCATGCAGAACCAGTACAGAGGAGATTAAATTAAAGGGTAATGAATACTTCCCTTTAAACATAGGCTCCAGTAGACTCTACAAGGTTGACACCATTGTTTACGATGCATTTAAGAAAGAAATTGACACCATCTCAAATGTATTTAAAGAGGTGGTAGTAGAAAAATACCCCGATTTAAGTGGGGATACTGTTTATCGAATAGAATTGAGTAAATACAGTATTGACAAACAGATGTATGTTGTTTTTAAATCTTTTGAAAGAAGTATTAAAGGCAATTATGCCATGGAAAAAATGGAAAACAAAAATGAAGTTAAAATGCTTTTCCCCATTTCAAACTTCAAAACCAAAGGCAATTCATATACATGGAATGCCAATATGTTTATTGAATCCGACCCTGTAATAGTAAAATATACATCCGTTTTTACCGGCTACAACAATGGTTTATCGGCCTACAACGATTGTGTTTCAGTTAAACTGAGCAAACCACAATTGGGCATTGTCAATAAGGTAAGAGAAGAAGTTTACGCTAAAAATGTCGGTTTGGTTTACCGCTATTCTGATTCAACTGATTTGCTATTGGACACATTTCCTTCCGGGAAAAAAATCATAGTTAAACTTATCAATTGATTCGTTTAAAGTTCCATATAATGATTCTGTTCATTTTGTTTGCAAGTTCATGCAGAAAGGATGAGTATGAAACTTTTAAAGGCAGCAACGACATCAGCTATTACAATTTAAAGCTTGGATCTTATGTGACCTATGATGTTACTGAAATTGTATATGATGATTTTACCAATTCAATTGATACTTCTGTCTATGAAGTGAAGGAATACAATGAATCGGTTTACACAGATAATCTTGGCAGAAAAGGCATCAAACTCGATCGTTACATCAAAAACAAAACCACAGGCTTGTGGGATTATTTGAACTCATATTACAGTGTTAATGGTCAAAACTCTATAGAAAGGGTTGAAGAAAACAAACGAATGATCAAATTATCTTTCCCTGTTACAACAGATGCAGTATGGAACAGCAATTCTTTGAATATGGACAATGCCATTAATGTATTTTATGGTTTGATACGCAAAAAATATCAGCAAGATGCTTTCAAATTTGAAAGTGTCATCAGTGTTGAAAGTGCAAATGTGATCAATAGTTTCAGAGAAAGATCATTCAGAGAAATATATGCCAAGAACATTGGATTGATATTCAAATACTATGTCAACATCGAAAAAAACGGAAACATTTGGAGGGGCATTAAACTTACCTACAGGTTAAAGGATTATGCGCTTTAAACTTTTGCTGATTGCCTTGATAATGGGCAAAAATATCTTTGGCTCCGATTCTTTATCTTATTATCTGGTTTATTTTAAAGACAAAGGCAATTCCACTTATAGCATTGAAAGACCTTGGGAGTTTTTATCAGAATCATCCATTAACAGACGACTGAAATTCAACATCCAAATAAATGAAACCGATTTACCTGTGTCTACTGCATATTGGGAATCATTAAAATTTGGTAGTGGAGTATCCCTTATTAATAAGAGTAAATGGCTAAATGCTGCACAAATAACTTGCGACAATTCAAAAAGTTTATCTTTCATACTATCGTTGCCTTATGTTTCTAAAATAGAATTTGTAGGCAGTGTACCTAAAGATAGAAAACCAAATATCGCTGAAATTGCTCCATCCTATTATTCAAAATCAGAAAAATTAAAACAAAGTAAACTTCAATTTCCAAATGATAGTTTTACACCTTCTTTATATGGACAATCATACTCTCACAATCAGGTAATTAATTTACCCTATTTACACAACAGAGGTTTTACAGGCAAAGGCATTCACATCGCTGTTTTTGATGCCGGATTCAATGAAGCCTATAAAGTTGAAGGTATGGAAGATCTGCTGGATGAGGACATGGTGATAAGAGATTTTGTTGACTATGATAACAGTGTTTGGGAAGACGATAAGCATGGAGCAAATGTTTTAGGATTCATGAAAACCTTTGCGCCCGGTAAATACATCGGTTCAGCACCTTTTGCCAAATACAGTTTGATGCGCACCGAGATTGGTGCTCATGAAGTGTTGGTAGAGGAAGTGAATTGGCTGATAGCAGCTGAATTTGCAGATAGTTTGGGTGTAGACATTATCATTGGATCTTTAGGCTATCACACTTTTGACGACCCTAAATTGAGCCATACCTTCAGTCAATTGAATGGGCAAACCACAATAGTAGCAAGAGCCGCAAACTTTGCTTCGGAGAGAGGAATAGCCATCATTTGCAGTGCTGGAAATGAAGGAGCAGGTAAATGGAAACGAATTGGAACTCCGGCTGACGCACTGCATGCCATTGCAATTGGAGCTTGTCAAAACGATGGATTCTATGCAGGTTTTAGTTCTGTTGGCCCCAGTTTCGACAGACGCATTAAACCTGATTTCAGTGTTCCGGGAATGAAAATAAAAGTAGCTTCACCCGGAGGGTATTACAATGGCAACGGTACATCTTATGCCACTCCTATTTTTGCCGGTGCTTTTGCATGTTTGATGCAATTCAGACCTCTACTTAAACCTGATACCATTCTTAGTTATATCCAAAAATCCTCTACACATTATACTTTACCCGATTCATTATATGGAAATGGCATTCCCGATTTTGGATTGAGTTTATGTCGATTGGGATATTGGAATCAGGGAGATATTTCAGATGTATTTTGGAGTAAAAAGGACGCAGTATTTTTCCAAGACGTCAATTTGTATTTCTGGAGTTATACAGATCAATCTGTCAAAATAACCGTGAGAGGTAAGAGCAAAAAGAAACTAAAGGTGCTATACAGATCTAAACAAAAAGTAGAAGCCGGCAGATGGTTACATTCAGATGTGCTATTTTTAATCATACAAGGTAAAGGCCCTAAAAAAAGCAAGAGAGCCTTGAAGCAGATTGAGATTACTTTAGAAACTGAACATGGCAGTTATGTCAGAAGTTTTGCGTTTTAAGTCTATTGATTTGATAAAAATAAAGTAATTTTGAACCTTTATGTTGCCTAAAATTCCGGGTTTAAAATACACCGACACCAATCATTTTTTTATTATGGCCGGCCCTTGTGCCATCGAAGGTGAAGAAATTGCTTTTGAAATTGCTGATAAGATCAATGACATCTCCAATCGATTAAATATTCCCTGGGTTTTTAAGGGTTCATATAGAAAGGCAAATCGTTCAAGGGTTGATTCATTTACGGGTATTGGCGATATAAAGGCCTTAGAAATTTTACAAAAAGTTGGTAAACACTACAATGTTCCAACGGTAACCGATATTCATGAATCCCATGAGGCTGAGATGGCTGCAAATTATGTCGATGTCTTACAGATACCTGCATTTTTATTCAGACAAACTGAATTGTTGGTGGCTGCGGCTAAAACAGGCAAATTTGTGAACATAAAGAAAGGACAATTTGCAGGTTCAGGCGCAATGCAACACGCAGCACAAAAAGTAGTTGACAGTGGTAACCAAAACATCATTTTAACCGACAGAGGCAATATGTTTGGTTACCAGGACATGATCGTCGACTTTAGAAACATCCCAAAAATGAGAGGTTTTGGATATCCTGTAGTTATGGACATTACACATAGTTTACAGCAACCCAATCAAGAATCAGGTGTAACGGGCGGTTTGCCGGAAATGATTGAAACAATCGCTAAAGCTGCCATTGCAACAGGTGCTGATGGTTTATTTTTAGAAACCCATCCTCGTCCGTCTGAAGCAAAAAGCGATGGTGCAAATATGTTAAAACTGGACTTGCTCGAACCTCTTTTGGAGAAACTGCTAAGAATCAGACAGGCAATTATTTAAGTACTTAAGTTAAAGCACTTGAGAAAGGAATCTGTAGTAAGATTTCTTTGTATCGTAAAAATCAGATGCAATGTCTTGCATAGATGATTCCATTTCTTCATCTTTTTCAAACATTTTCACATTGATGTATTTGGCTTGCGCTTCGGCCTGACCGGACAATGTGTCTTTCTTGAGGTTTATATCATGTAACAATTCATCATAATTCAGATTCATGATCTTGAATTTATTTTCGAAGTGCTCTACATTTTTCAAAACATCATCAGAGGTATTTTTACTGACCACTTCTTCCAGTCTTTTTCTCAACACCGGAATTTCGTCTTTGTAAAATTGGAGGTCGCGTTTCCAGTCTTCGCACAAGGCATGCAGATGGGCTATTGATTCTTTCATATTGTTTGGATTTATTGGTTCAAAATAAGTGTTTTTTAAGCACTATAAACATGATGAAAATCAATAATATAAATGATTGAAATCAACGGCTCATTCTTACCCAGGTGCACAAAGGCAGATTGATACCGGATTTGCAATGCACAATACTTTCACCCCAAACTGCATCGGTATGGAAATGAGATTTAAACAGGTTAACGCCTATGCTACCGCTTAGACCCATACTGTAGAGGTTCAGTAAAGCAAATGAATTTTCCTTTTCTAAAATTTGAGATGACAGTTCAACCAATTCATTGAGTTGCTCTTCTAATATCCATTTTTCACCTTCCGGT
>DASWYG010000096.1:0-11060 GCA_036405075.1 Bacteroidia bacterium
TACCCCAACCACCTTTGGCTTGAGCTGCTGCTGTACCATTGATAAAAGGATACAGCTTTTTATAGTAATCATCACTGATGATCTCTCCATTCAAATCTATCAGCACCCAACCTTTCTTTTTTCTATATGAGGTATACCCTTCAGATACTTTTATGACTTGCGAGTTCTTAATGCCTAAATCACTCTCATTGCCAATTGAATCCAATAAGATCATTGAGTCTTTAAATTGACACCAGGCATAACCATCGCTGTAATTAAATGCCTTCTTGTATTTGGCAATTGTGATTTCCTCCCCTTCTTTGTTTAAATAACCAAATTTACTGTCATAGGTATAAAGTAGGAAATACCGTTTATCTTGTTTTAAACGTCTTATACTTTTATAACTTGGCTTTACGATGGTATTACCTGTTGAGTCGAAAACTCCGGTGCTGTCAAAATTTAAGTTGAATATAAAAGTGCCATTATAGCCACCTTCAACAAATATATTCTTTTTTGCCTGCGATTCGCTTAAAATCAACTCTCCTTTCTGGTTACACAAATTCACTGATTTTGCATATCCCATCACCCTGCCCTGTTCATTGCTGAACACATTGCCGAAGTAATTAAACTCAGTTAAGAACCCAAAATCAAAACCTGCATTTTTTAAATAAATATACCGGCGATTGGTTCTCAAATATATTTTCAATCCGTTGAACAACCTGAAATATCTATTTTCAGGTACTGAAATGTAATCGCATAATGTGCTCTTATCAAGTTCAAAATTACTTTTATTGATCAATCCGAATTTTCTGCTTCTGCTCAAAACCCGAAACACATTAAAATTACTGTCTTTGAATTCTGCCATTGAAATATAAAAATAATCCGGATTAACCAGAAATTTTCCGGTTCGGTTATTTAAAATACCAAAGCGTCTGTTGCATGCCAATCGCGAATTACCAAGTGTCATAATGGTTGCCATATTGTTGTTTTGAAGCGACACCATGTCCAAACTGTCATTGACTTTACTGACAGATAAAAATATTGCTTTGATCAGTGTATCGTTGTTGAGCGATAGTAAACCATACTTTTCACGGAAATAAAAATAGCGGTTACTCGCAGAATTATTTCCAAGAGGATTATTGTTATTGAAATCAGAGGTTTTTAAACCTGCTTTCATGAACTTCACTTTGTAATAACTGTTTGAATCTATCAGATTAAATGCTGTATCATATTTCAAAAGTTCAGTGGTATCATTGTATGTAACCATTATTGATGAGCCAACAAATCCGACCTCTGCATTCCAGTCAATTTTTTTAAATATTCTTTGGGTTCCTAAATCATAAAGATAGCATTGATCGCCAAAAAGTCGGTAAACATCTTTTTCCAAAGGCACAATCCATGCGTATATTGGCTTTAGTAAAATGGTACCATCGAGTCCTAAGATCCCCCAACTATTGTTTCTGAAGAAAATATTGCAACTCTCGGAAACGGTTAGAAAACCATCTATTTGTTCATTGATTTTAACAGGAGATGAACCTGGTCTGCAATAAAGGCTATCTGCTGCAACCCAATAAAAACTATTATAGGCCATTATACCTGTATCTATTTTACTGGAGGCTATTTTGTTTCCTGTATTAAAGTCATATAATACAAATTCACTTTGATTTTGAATGACTTTAAGATTTTCGATTTTACTGATTATCTCACAATTGCTGCAGGACAATATTGAATCTCCATTAGCATTGAGGTACATTTTCTTTTTCGATTTCTTCGAAAATATCTCAAACCCGGGATTGTCAAATTTGCAAATGAAATTACCTGATCTGAGAAGTTTTAATGAATCGCCGATCAACTTATAAATATGACTCTCATCTTTTGATCTGCACAAAAACAATCCATCTGTTAAAGCTGCAATCATTTCAAAACGATTCGGCAACTTGAGTTTGAACGATCTATCATACAATGACCACAGATTATCAGCGTCCATAGCTTTGAAAAAGCCACCACAAGTGTCAATGCGATTGAATTTAAAACTTGTCGCTGCAATAAGTGAAGTATCAGACAAGGCCCACTTTCCATCTTTATTCAACAAAGCAAAACTTTGTCCGAATGAAATAAAAGATTTGATTTGTGCGACTTGTCTGATCTCACCATTTAGAGATACTGTAAAAACTGAATCACCTTTATTTGCAAGTGCTTTATTGCCATTAAAGAAAGTCGCGTGGTCAAAAACAGGTTGAATGATCCATTTTCCAACTGTGTCGATGTATCCATAGCGATTACCTTGTTTAAATGGAAAGTAAACCTGGGCCATGCAAACACCTGACATCAGCATAGCCGATACCAATACAATGATTCGCATGTTCAATTACAGAGTTTGGATGATTTGCTTTAATTCCAATTCACTTTCAATTTTGATGGGACATTTTTCCAATTTGAGATCTATTTCAGATTTAGAATTATTGCGATCATTGCCGGAAATAAATGCACTTCCATCATCTTCCAAGTTGATGAAACCAGCAATTTCACTTGGAGGCAATTGATATCTACCTCCTGCCATGTATGCCGGACTTAAACCGATGACACCTTTGTTGTCTCTGAGAATTGCAAACGTATTCACCAATTGAATCTCTCCATTTTTTTTACATAAGTAACCGGATTTATTTCCCTTGTAGCTATAAAATCTATCACAATTGTAAACCCCTGTGCTTGCAACAGAAAACAAAGAATATGCCTTTGAAACATTTCTTGATGACAATTGACTCATTTGCTTTTTAACTGCTGCTGCAATACTCTTTTGATCTTCTATTGACTTATTATAAGTCTTCATCTTTTCTTTGTATTGTGCTTTTGCATTTGCTAGGTCTTTACCTGACAGAACAGGCGTAGCTTCAATACTTTTGCCACTGTAGCTGATTTCAAAAACCAGGTCTTCTTTACCGGATGGTTCCAATTTAACATTTGCGCCGGGTTTCGAAAGGTCCTCACCAAACTCTATTTGTTGCTCTGTTGTCATAGGTTTAACCGGTGTCCACATTACATCTCCAAATGATTTCAACTCCGGATAAAACTCATAGTTTGCCGCTATATTAAAAATGAAATCTGCATCTGATTTCGAAACAGGTTCTCTCGGTTTAACTACATTGGTTTTGGGTTCATTCTTTACGACTTCAGTTTTGTTGCTCAATTCTTCATCTTCTTCAGTTGCATCTTCTTTGGTAATAGATTTTGAGCAGGCACTGTTCACTTCCTCTGCTACAGCCATAACCTCATCTTTACTAAGTGTACTGTCTCTGTGTCCCAAATTGTCCCAAACACCTGTTTTTTCATTGAAATACCAGTAATCAAAATCCTTGTCGGTTTTATTGCTTGGAGTTGCCACTGCTAATTCTTTTCCTTGAGCTATTCTCAACTCTTTGCCATCTGCTTCTGCTTTAATATCAAACATGCCGTCAGAAATAAAAGGTTCAATGGTGCCATCTTTTTTCTGTACATTCATAGGGATGCCGGATAAAATAATGCCCGACACCGTGAAAATTTCTTTGTATTTCAATGTCACTTTCCCTTTTACCGGACTGCCATCAGCATTTACAAAAGCACCCTCCGGAATCATAACAATGCTTCCGTTTTGGGTTTCAATGACACTTCCTTTGTGATTGTCGAAAGTAAAGCTCAAAGGTTCAGGTTGAGCCGATGCTATGGGTGGTAGAATTTTAGAAATGAGTTTTTCGATAATGGTTTTCCCCTCTGTTGATGTTTGTTGAGCAGAAGGATTGTTGCAGGCAAATACAAGTATGACTGCTGCTGCGCATAGGATTTTAATTTTATTCATAATGGATTTTTAAGTTGAATGTGCGTTTGTTCTAAAAAGTAAACGCCATCTCACATTTTTTGTTACATTTTTTTTACAAAAACTAAAAAACTAAAAACCAAATGTGGCTATGTAACTAAAAATCAAATAAATAATTTTTTTGGGGTGAAAAAAAGTTTTACTTGTTTCAATACTTGAATTACAGGGTATCAAGTTTCTAGTTTTCAATTTATAAACATGCCTTTAGTCATTTACTTCTATTATGTATATTCGCAAACGAATGAAGATTTCATTAAACTGGCTAAAAACCATACTACCAATAGACAAATCGCCTGAAGAAATAGAGGCTATATTAACTGCAACAGGTTTAGAAGTTGAACATTTTGAAACCGTAGAATCTGTTAAAGGCGGATTAAAAGGACTGATTGTAGGTGAGGTTGTTGAATGTGAAAAACATCCGAATGCCGACAAATTGAATTTAACCAAGGTAAACACCGGCAATGGTGAATTGCTATCCATTGTATGTGGAGCACCCAATGTCAAGAAAGGAATAAAAGTGATCGTAGCACCGGTAGGTACTACCGTGCACCCCATCAATGGCGAACCATTTAAAATTCAAAAAGCAAAGATCAGAGGCGAACAATCTGAAGGTATGCTTTGCGCTGACGATGAGATCGGTTTGGGCGAAAGTCATGCCGGATTGAGAATATTAGACGACAATGCCAGCGTTGGCAGACCCCTAACTGAAATATTTGAAGTTGAAAGTGATGTCATTTTTGAAATAGGATTGACAGCCAACAGAGGTGATGCAGCCTCACATTACGGTGTTGCAAGAGAATTGGCTACTGTTCTCAATTTACCCCTTAAATTACACAGCTCTGAATTGAATGTTAAAGGCGACAAAATGGATCTTGACATCAAAATATCTGATCCCAATGATTGTCCCAGATACAGCGGTGTTATTATTGAAAACATCAAAATAGGAGAAAGCCCTGAATGGCTTCAAAACAGATTGAAGAGTATAGGTTTAAAACCTATCAACAATGTCGTAGACACTACCAATTACATTTTACATGAATTGGGACAACCTCTACATGCATTTGATTACGATCAAATAAAAGGCAAATCCATTTTGGTGAGAAAAGCCAAGGCCGATTCTAAATTTGTAACACTAGATGGCATTGAGAGGTCGTTGAAAGGGCATGAACTCATGATTGAAAACGCAGAGTCTCCTATGTGCATGGCTGGCGTTTATGGAGGTTTAGAGAGTGGAGTGAATGAGAACACCAATAAAATATTTTTAGAAAGTGCATACTTCTCCCCTGACACGATTAGAAAAGGGGCGAAATTACATAACATAAGTACCGACAGCAGTTTCAGATTTGAAAGAGGAACAGATCCCAATATGACCACCATTGCCTTAAAAAGGGCTGTGGCCATTCTTTCTGAAATATGTGGCGCCAATGCCATTTCACAGATCATTGACATTTGTGACAGTGAAAAGATAGCACCGTCGATTGTTGAGTTAAAATACAGTAACATCAAAAGAATTGTTGGCATTGAAATATCAATCTCTAAAGTCAAACAAATCATTTTAGGATTGGGCATTGAAATCACTTCAGAATCCGAAGCCGGATTGCATTTGAGTGTTCCTAGATTTAAGAGTGATGTTACCAGAGAGATTGATGTCATTGAAGAAATCATACGCATTCATGGTTTTGAACATATTCCCCTTCAACAACATTTAAAGATGTCTTTGAATTACAAAAAAGGGGGTAATTTGAGAGAAGTAGAACAAACCATATCGCATTTATTAAGAGGGATAGGATACAGAGAAATCATGACCAATTCGTTGAGTTCTGACAAATACTATGAAGACAAATCTCAATTGGTGTATTTGTCTAATCCATTAAGTGCTGAGATGAATGTGATGAGACAAAGCATGTTGTTTGGTGCGCTTGAATCAATTGCATACAACAAGAACAGAAAGCAAGAAAACACCAGATTTTTTGAATTTGGAAAAGTTTACCAAAACAAGGAAAAAGGATTCAAAGAAAGAGAGCAGTTATTGATCATTGCATCTGGCATGCAAAGTGAAGAAAGTTGGGAAATGCAAGCCAAACCAATAGATCATTACCATGTAAAATCGATCATCGCCAGATTGGGTCAAAGCTTTAAAAACACAAATGATATAGCCGAAATCGGGCAAGTAGATAAAAAAACACTTCAATCATTTGGCATCAAAGATGAAGTTTATTTTGCCATTGTTGACTGGACCAAATTAAAAAGCAGTAATAAGGAATTCAAATTAAAATCGATCCCAAATCTACCTTCAGTTAGAAGAGATTTGAGTTTGGTACTGGACAAAACCGTTGAATTTAAACAAATACAGGACATCGTCAATAAATATGGCGGATCTAAGATCACCTCAGTCAATGTGTTTGATGTGTATGAAGGTAAGCCATTGGAGCAAAATCAGAAATCCATCAGCATCAGCATTGAATTGTATGACGAACAAAAAACTTTAACGGACAAAGAAATTGATCCGGTTATTGATAAATTAATTGGAATGTTTGAAACAGAATTAAAAGCCATCATCCGAAAATAATGGAACAACTGATTGAAAGATTAAAAAACATCAAAACTGAAGTTCAGTCATTGAAAACGGTCAATGATGATTTAAAACAATCGATTGAATTTAAAGACAAAGAAATTATGCGACTCAAACAATTGTTGGAGATTCAAAACAGTTCATTGAAAGAAATGGAACAGAAAATGAAGATCAAACGCATTGCTGAAGGAGCAAGTGGTGAATCTGATGGAGAATCTTCAAGAGATTTGAAATTCAAAATCAATGAAATGCTTAAGGAAGTGGATAAAGTAATGAGTTTAATGCACCAATGAAAAAGGAATTATCTGCGGATAGCAGGATTTGGATTTATAGAAGTGACAGGACGTTTTCTGTTGATGAGTTGAACTTTATTGAAAACAGACTCAATCTTTTTTGCAAGGAATGGACAGCACACAACCAAGCCTTATTAGCCGATTACGAAATCCGTGAAAACAAGTTCATCATATTGGCTGTAGATGAAACTCAAACAGATGCCAGTGGATGCAGCATTGATAAAAGTGTAAGGGAATTGAAGGTGATTGAAGACGCTTTGAAAGTTAATTTACTAGACAAGAGTCATTTAACCTATTGGTCAGGAAATGAATTCAAAGAAATTCATTTTATGGAGATTCAGAGCGCTTATGACTCAGGTTCATTTAACGATGAAACATTCTTTTACAATTTGAATATAGAAAAACTGAGTGATTTGGAGAGCAAATTCAAGTTGCCATTAAAGTCACATTGGGCGATCAAAAATCTCGTAAAATGATTACAACTTAATTTAAAGTTGTTTGCCAATCAATTCAATTAATTCGAACGAGGTGATTTTAGAATTTCAGGTGGCTTATCTGAAATAGAGATGCAGAAGTGTAATGAATTAAATTGATCAAAAAGGGATTTAATATGACCAAAACTAGAGGATTAAAGTGGTTAATGGTGTAGATTTGCAGCAATAAAAAGGTAAAAATGGAAAAGTACAAAAACTTCTTAATGGTAGGGAAAATCGAAGGTTACAGTTATTTAGCATTGCTATTGATTGCGATGCCTTTGAAAAGAATTTTCGATTTACCAATTGCGGTAACAATAGTAGGCAGCATTCATGGTATTTTGTTCATCTTGTTCATGTACCAAATCTTGAAACTTTTATTGGAAAAAGATTTCAGTTTTAAGCAAAGTTTTTATGCTTTTTTGTTGTCTATTCTTCCTTTCGGAACCTTTTTTTTAGGAAAGCTTTTACCTAAAGCATCGTAATTTTTCGAGAGTTGTTCTCTAAGAAATTTTATTTCATCTTTTAAATACAAAATTTGCTCATTGTAAATTTTATCCAATTGAGCAATCGTTTCCAGTTGAGATTTGGTTAAATCTGATCTATAGCTACTAAGCTTTGCTATGAGTTCAATTTCATTCAGATTGATAAAATCTTCTATGTTAATTTTAAACACATCGCAGATATTTATCAATTTATGCATTGAAATATCCACTTCAAGCCGTTCAATTCTTGAATAGCCGGATATGGTAATACCCAGTTGCTCTGCCATGAAACTTTGGTTATAACCTCTGTATTCACGCAACAATCGCAGTTTTTTTCCTACATGGAGGATATCAGGCGATTTATCTTTCAGTTTCTCTACACTTGCCATTTGAAAGTTGAATTTAGGCAAATATAATACTTAATTCAAATAAATAATTGATATTTTTTCAACATTATACAATTATAAGTGAGTTAATATTGGCTAAATTATGGTTTCAATTTAGACCTCAACAATTCAATTTCCTTTAACAGAAGAGCCTTTTGATGTTCGAAATTCAAACTCATCATTGCAATGATCTCTTGCATGTTCCTTGAAGAATACTGTGACTCACTTTCATCTGCATTCAGTGAGGTATTGAAGTGAACAAATTCAGATATACTGGTGTTGTAGAAGCTAGCTAAGGCAATTACTTTCTCAACACCAACCTCAATTTCTCCGTTTTCAATCGACTTCAATTCTTGTGAACTTAAATTCAACTTTTCAGCAACTTCTTCAACACTCAAGCCTTTTAGGGTTCGAAGGGTCGTCAGCTGTGCTCCCAGCTTCTCATAATATTGTTTTTCTTTATCCATTTGTCAATTTCATCTTAATTTAATCCCTTAATTTCAAGGAGTTTACCGATCCAAACAATTGATATAAAATCAAATTCTATACGATATACTCATTTCATATTCAATTGAATACAACAAACCATCCGGGTTTATTCAAGTAAAAGTTCAAAAATACAACTGTTAAGCAAATTTTACAACTTTTTGGATAATTTACAATTTAACAATTTGATTGTATTGAATCACACTTATCCAAATACACATTCTTATCTGAAGTAAAAAACCCCACAAACAGAACTGAATAGAGTGAATTTTAATGGCTCTTTGTTTATATTTGATACAGAATATCGGACAGATGCCGATTATAGTTTGATATTCAATTATAATCACCTAACAACCAAGTGTATACAAACAGTGACAATCTTTATAACTTTTATCTGTCAGATTATTAGATAATTATTTTTTTTTACATCTTTGTCCAGATGAATCAACCTCAGTTAAAATATGAAAATGAGCACCTGAAATTAGAAATCAGAGGTGAGATTCTTGAGGCAGTGTATAAAAAAGGCGTTAAAATCGATAAAAAAATTGCCGAAGAATTAGTGAAAGCCAGAAAAGATTTTACCGGTGGCCGTCAATTCTTGTTTTTAATTGTTGACGATGGAATAGTGAGTATGGATAAGCCGGCAAGAGAATATTTATCTTCTGAAGATGCAACCGATGGCATCATTGCAACTGCATTTATCCAAAATAGTCTTTACAGCATTATGCTCATCAATTTCTTTATTGGAATCACCAGACACAAGATCAAAGTAAAAGCTTTTACTGATAAAAATGAAGCCACCAACTGGC
Source organism: Bacteroidia bacterium (assembly GCA_036405075.1). GTDB lineage: Bacteria > Bacteroidota > Bacteroidia > NS11-12g > UBA955 > JABMMZ01. Next base: position 9,334 of record DASWYG010000096.1, read on the forward strand.
TTAAAAACTCCACAAAAAACTGAATACAATAAAAAACCCCGTGAAAACGGGGTTTAAAATAGATTCTTAGTGTCTTAGTGGTGATGTCCTCCAGGACCATGTACATGTCCGTGGTCTAACTCCTCTTCACTTGCTTCTCTTACAGAAACAATAACACCTGCAAAATTTAAATCCTGATCAGCCAATGGATGATTAAAATCAATAACCACTGTTTGATCATCAAAACTTAAAATGGTTCCTTGCATAGGATTACCATCCTGATCCTGCATAGGAACCACATTGCCAATTTGAAGAATGCCCTCTGGAACTTCAGGACCGTTAAAAACCTCTCTTGAAAGTTTCACTTTGTATTCATCGCTTGACAATCCGTAACCGTTTGCAGCATCAATTCCGAAACTGAATTCGTCACCGGCTTTCAAATTCTCTAAATTGCTTTCAAATAATGGTAGGGTTTGCCCAACACCATGAATGAAAACAAATGGTTGATCAGTTGTAGCCGTATCAACAACTTCGCCGTCACCAATTGTTAAGGTGTATGTCAAAGTTACCACCTTGTTTTTACCTATTTGCATGATTTATAAATATTGCCGCAATTTCCGAATAAGCTTTCTCAATAAAAAACAATTTATTTGACTCCTTTAAATACTTATGCCCAAAAGATTGACACCTTCCTTAGTACTTTATTCACTATCTTTGTGATATTAAATCAACTATAATTGTCATTTAAAGACTTTAATCTCCACGAAAAACTTCAAGATGGTCTGGAATCAATGGGTTTCGAAACCCCCACTCCTGTTCAAGAACAAGCCATTCCAATCATTCAACAACAGAAAGATCTCATTGCCTGCGCTCAAACCGGCACCGGTAAAACCGCAGCATTCGTGCTTCCTATACTCGACCATCTTAGCCGTTTTCCATCCGAACACATTACATCGCTGATCGTTGTCCCAACACGCGAATTGGCATTACAAATAGACAACGCCATTCAAGGATTCTCTTATTTTACCGGAGCAAGTTCCATTGCCATCTATGGTGGTGGCGACGGACAAGTTTTTGCCCGTGAAAAGAAAGCTTTGGTTGAAGGTGCCAATGTCATCATTGCTACTCCCGGTCGTTTGCTTGCTCATTTAAATATGGGATACGTTCCAACCAATCATCTTAAACACCTGATCTTAGATGAAGCAGACAGAATGCTTGACATGGGCTTTTTTGATGATTTGATGAAAATCGTGAGTCACCTCCCTGCTGAAAGACAAACCTTGATGTTTTCTGCCACTATGCCCGAAAAAATCAGGGTATTTGCCAGAAAATTACTTAAAGATCCTATGGAGATCAGTTTGTCTATTTCCAAACCGGCCGAAGGTGTCAAACAATTGGCCTATTCTGTTTATGACAATCAAAAAAACAAATTGATTCTCGATCTCTTAGAAAAAGAAAGCTATGGAAGTGTCATTGTTTTCGTTTCAACTAAGTCTGCGGCCAAAGATCTCGACCGCGATTTAAGAAGATTAAAATTAAGAGTGGCTGCCATACATTCGGATCTTGAGCAAAATGAACGTGAAGATGTATTGATGAAATTCAAAAGCAAACAAACCGATGTTTTAGTGGCCACCGATATTCTGTCTAGAGGTATTGATATCGATGATATTGGCTTAGTGATCAATTACGATGTACCTCATGATGCTGAAGATTATGTGCACCGTGTAGGTCGTACAGCCAGAGCTGAA
>DASWYG010000097.1:0-6341 GCA_036405075.1 Bacteroidia bacterium
TGATGTTGATGATGTTACTGTCTTGACGGGTTATTGAAACATATTTCCAAGATCCTTTAATCAAATCAGACTCTGAGCGAAAATGACAAGAGCTTATAGTAAACAAGATCGCAATAAATGCTGATATGAGATTATTTGCGTTTGTCAATTTCATCTCTGATTTGAGCAGCCTTTAAATAATCCTCATTTCTCAAAGCCTCATCCAACATTATTTCCAGCTCTTCAACAGATTTGCCGGTGTATTTGTTTTGAATGTTCTTTTCGCCTACTTGAGGTTCATCGCTTTTATCTCTTCCTGGTTTCTCAAGCTCCATTTCATCCAATACAATTCCGGCTTGCTCAAGAATCTCTTCAGTGGTATAAATCGGGCAATTGAATCTTACGGCAATGGCAATGGCATCACTGGTTCTGCAGTCGATATTGATTTTTTCATCAGAATTTTCACAAACCACAAAGGCATAGAACACACCTTCTTTCAATTGATGAATGAAAACTTCAGATATAGTGAAATTCAATTTTTTTGCAAAAATCACAAATAAATCATGTGTCAATGGACGTTCAGTGTTAATGCCTTCCAAAGGAATGGCAATAGCCTGTGCTTCAAATTGACCCACAATAATGGGTAATTTTCTATTGCCTTCAGTTTCACTTAATATGAGACTGTAGGAGCCTTTGATCTGAGAAGGGGCAATCCCGTAGATATCAAGCTCTATTTTATTCAACAGGTAATTGGTTTAATTCTTAGCTGATTTTGCTGCTTGTATCAATTGAGGAAGTACTTCAAATGCATCACCCACAATTCCGTAATCAGCGGCTTTAAAGAAAGGTGCTTCAGGGTCTTTGTTGATGGCTACTATGACTTTGCTGCTGCTAACACCTGCCAAGTGTTGAATTGCGCCTGATATTCCAATAGCAATGTACAAATTTGGTTTAATGGTGATACCTGTTTGTCCAACGTGTTCGTTGTGTGGACGCCATCCCATATCACTCACCGGTTTGGAACAAGCTGTTGCTGCGCCCAATAAATCGGCCAATTCTTCAACCATTCCCCAGTTTTCAGGACCTTTCATGCCTCTACCCGCAGATACCACTATCTCAGCTTCAGTCAAAGGTATTTTACCTCCGGCTTTGCTTGTAGATGTGATTTGAGTTTGACCGTTACTGCCTGAATTGGTCTTATTTTCAATGCTGATACCAACAGGATTTTCTATTAATTCAGTACTATTTGGTGTAATGGCTATTACTTTATTGCCTTTGTTCATGGATACAAATGCAAATCCTTTTCCTGAAAATACACCTCTTTTAACAACAAAACCATTGCTTGTATTAGGATAATCGATCACATTGCTAACCAAAGTGGCATCCAACACAACAGCAACCCTTGGTGCTATAGATTTAGCTTCATAAGTGTTTGCAAATACAACATTGGTAATTCCGGAATCAGAAAATGCTTTAGCTATTTCTTTGCCATAAACCTGAGCATCAAATGAATTGATACCTTCTACAACGATCAATTTGCTTACGCCGTATTTAGAAAGTTTTTCAGCTTCACCTGCTGCAGGTGCACCTATACAAACTGCTGTTACTTGACCACCATTTATTTTGGAAGCATAAGAAGCTGCTTCTAATATGGATTTTTTAAATACTCCCTCAGAGTTTTCTGCGTATATACCAAACATCTTTATTATGCTATAATTTTTGCTTCGTTCTTTAAAATGTCTATCAATTGGCCGGCATTGGCTGCATCAATCATTCTCACTGCTTGTTTAGGTGCAGGAGATTCAAATGAAACATAAGACGATGCTTTATCAATTCCCGCAGGTTCAACAACCGTTAAAGGTTTAGTTCTTGCTGCCATAATGCCTTTCATATTTGGAATTCTTGGTTCACACAAGTCTTTTTGAGCACTTGCAACTACCGGCAATGCACTGCTCAAAGATTGTCTGCCACCATCAATATCTCTCTCAAATAATGCTGTACCATTTTCAACATCTATCTTGGTACAAACATTGACTGAAGGCCAATCCAACAAAGCGCCCAATAGTCCACATACCTGACCACCGTTGTAGTCAATACTTTCTCTACCGGTTAATACCATGTCATAAGCACCTGCTTTTACTATGGCTGCTATTTGTTCTGCCACAAATTGAGCATCACTTGGCTCTGCATTGATTCTAATGGCATCATTAGCTCCGATTGCCAAAGCTTTTCTGATAACTGCATCTGCATCTGCAAGTCCAACATTCACAACAGTTACACTTCCTCCTGATTTCTCAGTAATTTCAAGTGCTCTGGTTAACGACAGTTCATCATAAGGATTAATGATGAATTGTACACCTTGTGTATTGAATTTTGTATTGTTGTCTGTAAACGTAATCTTAGTGGTGGTATCAGGAACCACGCTCATGCACACTAGAATTTTCATGTATCCCTTAAATTATTTTGCAAAATTAAGTATAAAAAGTGCTAAGAAAAAATGAGTTTTGCAAAGTAATTAACAAATTCACAATGGATAGGATAGAGCAGATTCATAAATTATTGGAACTACAGCCAGATGATGTTTTTCTTCATTATGCACTGGCAATGGAATTTGTTTCAGTAGACAAATACGATGAAGCAATATCGAAACTCGAATTTATTCGCAACTCACATCCGGATTATTTACCGCTCTATTACCAATTGGCCGGATTGTACGAAAAAACCGGTCTCTCTGATAAAGCCATAAACATTTATTCAATTGGAATGCAGGTGGCAGAAAAATCAGGTGACAGAAAAACCTATGGTGAATTGCGCAGCGCTTACGAAGAACTTACTTTTTAAATATATTAAATGTCATTTACCAGTAAAAACCCTGATTTCAGAGAAACAGTATTACAAAAAATGGAAGTCAACCATTTTATGCACCATGTTGGATTCAAAGTGCTTACCATCGAACCCGGTTTCATTGAAGGAGAATTGATCATTGAACATCAGCACCAACAACAATTTGGTTTCGTGCATGGTGGGGTTACCTCAACATTGTCTGATCTGGTAATGGGATTTGCTGCCTATACATTGGTGCCCAAAGGTGAAGGAACGGTCACCTCTGATTTACACGTGTCTTATCTCAGACCCGGCAAAGGTGTTAAAGTAATTGCCAGAGGAAGAGTCATAAAGCCAGGAAACTTACTTTACTATTGTGAAGCTGATATTATTTCTGTAGATGATAATGGCAGTGAAACTTTAATGGCAAGAGCCACATCAACCATGTGTGCCGTTAAACACAAATAATAAAGTCAATAGAGTTTACCACTTACTCACCAGTGGTATGATACGACCCCTTCCAAAAGATTTGTTGCTTATTCGCAAAATTGGTGGGGCCTGAAAACGCTTGTACTCACTGTTGTTGACCAATCGAATAACCCTCTCAACTACCGCTTGATCGTGTCCTGATTCAATGATGTTTTCTGCACTCATTTGCAATTCTACATATTGCCTCAATATATCATCTAAAATGGGGTATTCGGGTAAACTGTCACTGTCCTTTTGGTTGTGTCTTAGTTCTGCACTGGGTGCCTTTTGAATGATTGCATTGGGTATCAATTCATCATTTCTATTGATATAAGCAGCCAATTCATAAACCTTGGTTTTAAATACATCTCCAATGACACTTAAACTGCCACACATATCTCCATACAATGTGGTATAACCAACAGACATTTCACTTTTATTGCTTGTGTTCAATAAAATATTGCCAAATTTATTGCTAATGGCCATCAACAACACAGCTCTGCTTCTTGCTTGTAAATTCTCTTCAGCAATATTAAATGCAGTGCCTTCAAATAGAGGGTGTAAGCCATTAGTAAATGATTGGTAAATGTTCTCTATGGGTAAAATATGATAAGGATTGCCCAGTTTAATGGATAATTTTTCAGCATCTGTTACACTGCCTGTAGTTGAAAATTCAGAGGGCATTAAAATGGCAGTAACATTCTCTGCACCAATCGCAGCGCTCGCTAAGGCTTGAACAACGGCTGAGTCAATACCACCAGATGAACCCAAAACAGCTTTTTTAAATCCCATTTTGTTGAAGTACTCTTTAAGGCCATAAACCAATGCCTCGTAAGTTACTTCAGTTTCATTTTCTTCTTCAGAGATGCTCAGGGCATTTGAATCTATGTTGGTTTCGTAATAAGATAATTCTTCAGCAAATGCTGATAACTCCATTAATATTTCACCATTGCCATTTAAAACAGTCGATCTGCCATCAAAGATCAAATCTGTGTGAACACCGGTTTGATTGAGATAGATCAAATTCAAACCACTGGCAATGGCATGTCTTTTCAAAACATTTAATCGCGCTTTGTGTTTGCCAATGTTAAATGGAGAAGCTGATATGTTGATGATGATATTCGGTTGATGCACCATCAATTGTTGCACAGGATTGTATTCATAGTCGAAACTGTCCATTTCATTCCAAAGATCCTCACATATCGTCAAAGCGATCTTTAAATTGTTTACTTCGACTATTTTGTATTCATCATTTGATTCAAAATAACGCGATTCACTGAATACATCGTAAGTTGGTAATAATGTCTTATTGACGACTTGTGTCAATTGACCATTTGATAAAACACAGGCAGAGTTGTACAAGCGTCTGCCTTTCTCATCTTCATTAACAATTGGGCATCCAACAATGGCTGTTATGTTATCACAAGCTGCTGCAATGGATTTTAAAGAATCATTACATGCTTCAATAAAATGAGGATAATCAAGTAAATCATCAGGTGGATAACCACAAACTGCAAGTTCGCTGAAAACAATTAATTCAGCTCCATTATTCTTGGCTTCTTGGATGGCGGCAATGATCTTTGTTCTGTTGCCGTTGATATCTGCAATGGTGTAATCGAGTTGTGCAAGCGCAATCTTCATCTCTTATTCCGATCGAATCAGAAGAATATTCCTAATTCTAACCCCAACACATTATTGATGGCTTTGCTTTTGTTATCACCTAAAAAGTCAGTGAATCCATTGTTAAATCTAATACCGGTATAAAAACTGGTGTTACCACTCAGATTGTATTCGATACCTGCTCCCAAAATCATTGAACATCTCAATACATTGATGTTGTCGCTGTGTTCTGAAAAATCATAAACATCATTGTCTTTGTCATTTGGGATGTATTTTTCATCAGTCGGAAAATTCTTGGTATTGCCTTTTGTAGGATTTGCAAGTGTTGAAACATTACTGCCAATGATGAATCCCGGTGCAATTCCAAATTGACCCCAATACCTCATGCCATTGTTTTCATTCGTTCTGAATTTAAATGTCAATGGAATTTCAAAATATTTCAGACTGTATTTATAATTAACTGCATTGTACATACCACTACCTGGTAATGTATATGCAGTTGTATCTTTCATTTTTACTTTGTTGGTCATACTGGTGATATTGATCTCTGGAGAGAAGAAATAATTATCAGCCAACTTAATGTCCGACATCAATCCGAAAGAAAAGCCAATACTTGAACCATCTTTCTTCACATCATTGGTTCTGGTTTTCACCCAATCAAATCCAGGAATGATTTTGAATCCAATTCTAAAATCCCTATCATCTTGAGAATAAGCGTTTTGACTCAATAAAAGTACTGAAGCCAATAAAAGTGAAAACTTTGTCGTTAATTTCATACTGAATATTGTTTTATTTGCACAAAAATGAAGATTTTTTTCCGAAAAACAGTTACCGCATTTGCGTTATTTATCTTTTTATTTCAATCATCCTGCAACAACGATCCGCTGGATGTAGATGTTTCTGATATCGATGTCAAATTGGACATTCGGCATTTTGAAGAAGATTTGTTTCAAAACAAATTGACAGACTACAATGCATTTCAAAACAAATACCCTGCTTTTTTAACCGACTACACCCTTGGTATAATTGGATTTCCTTACAATACTGCACAAGAGGCTTTTCCTCAACTCATGTTGTTTAAAAACGATGTCAATTCTAAAAAACTCTATGATTTGGTGCATGAAAAATATGCAAATTTTAAACCTTATGAAGATCAATTGACTCTTGCCTATAAGTACTTTAAATACCATTTTCCTCAAGAGAAAATTCCTACCATCATCACATACACATCTAACTTTAGTTTTTACATCAATCCGGTTGGTGATGGATACATCGGCATTGCACTAGACATGCACATGGGCTCTGATTTTAAATATTATGACTATGCCAACATCGAAAAATACTGGCGTAAGATTCAAATTCCTGAATCAATAGTAACCAATCACATGCTTGCTCATGCTAATGACCTTTTTTCTTCAAAAAACAGAGGAAAGAACTTCATTGACGAAATG
>DASWYG010000098.1:0-8101 GCA_036405075.1 Bacteroidia bacterium
ATTATATTTTGATAGAGGTAATTTTTTGAACCAATCTGGTATTTGCCAAAGTGTTGCAATTTTCTCGTCCAAACTCAAGAGTCCGTTTTTGTTTTCGGCCACCACTTTGAATCTGTGGTAAACCACATCTCCATCATCATCTTCAGTATTCAAATAAGCCATGTTATATTGAAAAACGTCGCTATAATTGTATGAACTGATCTTTTGCCAGAAGCCGGTATCCGACATTTTATAAAGTGTATACTTCCCTTCAAAACAGGAGGCATCCCACTGAAGGGTAATATCCTCCAATCGCCCTGGTTCTGAAAATATCCTTGCTACGGTATAAGTGATTTCCGGTGAAGGTGGATTCACATTGTCAATGACTTTGCAAATAATTTTCTCTGATGCTTTGGATGGGATATATTCGACTTCGTCGTACTCATTGATAATTTTTCTTAAGGCCACAAGTCTGTAATAAATGTCATATCCAAATGGAGGAAAATCAATATCTTCAAAGCTGTCAACGACTTCATTTGTTGAATTGACAAAAGAAGTATTTGCCAGAGTCATTAATTGCAAGTCATCAGAATTTTTAAGTTCCAAAGTCCTATATATTGCAATCTTTTCGACATCTTCAGAATCTAAATATGGATTTAAATAAAACCTCACCCCCGCAGATATTTCAAGAGTAGGATAAGCCAGTACAGATTCATATTTTTTAATATAAGGTGCTTCCGCAGGCATAGAATTAATGGTTCTTACCGGGCCTATTGCTTCACTTCTCTCTCCTATTTCCTGTTCAATTGAAATTTCAGCAATTACATAAAAATATTTATCGGAGGAGGCACCACTTAAACGGTAATCCGTAAACCTTATATAATCTTGTCCACCTTCACTGAAACAAACAGCAAAAGGATATTGATCATAGTTGGGATCATCTTCCGGAAGATCCTCTCCATTTTCGTCCTTCAGAACTGGAGGACCAGCCTTGGTAAGTCTAAAATCATTATCAATCTTTACTTTACTATATACAATTGGATTAGGCGTCATACCCACGAAAGTCAAGTTAATTGCTTGTAAGAATCTGTCAGGTAGTTCTTCAGAGTCACCTTCTTCTATCTCTGTTTTGAATGTATTGGGCAATCTATATCCACCATATTCTTTAAATTGTTTTTTATCGTTTTCATCATCTTCAACATCAAATACTGCATTGACAAAATCGTTAAAACGTTGATATTCGCCACTTGTGTCTTCAAGTTCTGCCAATGAATTATAAACTCCAACAATAGTTACGGTATCATAAACTGCTGTCAATAAAGACAACTCTGTTGACTTATAGCACATAAGTGAGAAAGGTTTCTCATCTTCCAATTGAAGATCAAAGGTGTAAGTTGATTGAGCATACACATCTGGTCTGGTAGCAAATCTGGCACCTTCTGGTTGGTTCGGTTTGACAGGATCTCTCTTCATATATGCCATTAATGGCACAGACTGAGAAATTCTGGATACTATATCAGGTGTTGGGGCTGTATTCACTGAGCGGATTGCCATCAAAGTAGCCTTTTTGTATTCTGCTCCTAGGGGCATGATATGGTCTCTATCAAAATCATTAGCTGACTCTGCAGAAAGATAAACCTTATAACCTGGATGGAATACTGAATTAGAATTAACAGGGCTGGCTTCACTCAATTCATAATCATAGTTTGAAGGGTTATATTGGCCATCATAAGCCCAAATAACCAAAGGAGATTGGGATTCTATTCCCCAAACTTCCAATTCTCTGTAGACATCGTCTTGGTCTTTGAGCAAAACAGTTCCTTTGTTCCAGTGGACACCTTGTGCTTTTTGGGGGTGATCAGCCAGTGTCTTCAAGGTATATTGAATCTTAAATAATCCTGGTATTCCATTAGGTGTATTAAGGTAGGTATCTGCATAAACATTTACATCGCCATTGATACCTCCATATTTTCTTTCCTCACCATCAACCACAATTGAATCATCAGAATGCTTTACAATGGAAACTGTTCTTGTCAGTTTTTTCCAGTTACTTTCATCTGCAAGATTTTCAATAATTTGGAAAAGCCGTCCGGCTTTTGGAATAAGCGGTGAACAAAATGCTGTGAAATTTCCCCCTGAACTGTCAAGTTGTGCAACCTGTGCACTTTCAGCCTTGAATTGAACAATGGTTACTCCACTTAAAGATTGAATGGAAGTAATTGTATAAACTCCTCCGTCTGAAATCAGTCGACCTCCAATGAATTTAGCATAATCAGTCATTGAAAGTGTAGGTGTTACTATTTCAATTTCCTTTTGACTGACAATCTGATATGACTGACAATGAAGTTCAAATAAACCGTTACCAGAAGAAGTTATTTTATTAATTTTACCCTCTACTGTCATTGGCAGATTTTCCCTGAAGAAAAACTCCAAAAGGTTGCAATCAGGATAACTAAAATGCTGTTGATATCCCCAGTTAAAAGTGAGTCTTGTTTGGCAATTATCGCCATCCGGATCAGCAGTATTTCTATTGGCCAAGGCAATCTGCTCAGCTTCAGTAGTAAAAATTAAAGTATTTTCTTTCTGAATATAATGAGCTTGGATATTAGCTGGTGGTAAAACTTTTGCATTGTTATTAAATAGCGTGGTATCTGTAGTAAAAGGTTCGCTGACTGCAGAAGCGCGTGAGAACCAGTTCACCCCATATATAGCATATTGATGCACGCCTTCTTCGTCTTCAAAATGCGTATGCAATTTATCAAGGGTGTCTATTACTGGAGCTGTTTCGTATACCTCTGAAGGAGAACCACTGCCATTATAATCCAGAAATTCTGTATCATGAGTTAGGTCAGGTTTTTGGTATGATCCACCATAATCTCGGTATTTAACACCATAAAAGACAGGGAGTGCTAATTCTGCTATATCAAATTGTTGAGCACTTTGGAAAAAACTCTCAAAGCCGATTTCATAGTCATACTTTTCCCTATGTACATTAATAAATCTAATGTTATCATAACGCGCATATCCACCTGTTTTTTGCAATTTATTCAACAGACATTCATCCATACCCTTCAAGCCATAAGAAACATCAACTTCCGGTTTAAGTGGCAATCTTAGATCTGTTTTATCTGTTGGAAGAGACATGAAGAAATGGTCGTAAAGTGGAGCATTTCTATTGTCTTTGAGTAATGGGTTGGTTTTATACCTAACCATATAAACAAACTTTTGAGTGATTGAGGCTGTATCAATATGACCCAATCCCAACATTCTTGCATTATGAAAATCTAGGGCATTTAATTGTAAAATGTCAAGGTAACTGAATGGCATAACTGCTGAATCCCCATCCATTTCAGACTCAAATTCAAAATCTGCCTTAAGGTTAGTTTTACTTAGATTCAGATAATCTGAAACAGATTTTTTTAAACCTTGAGTTGAATCTGCCCAACGGTCTTTATAATTTTGAATCTTTATTTTAACATCGTCTGTGAACTTTGGCCATTCATTGTTTATATTATAACTTCCTCCACCGTCTAAACGACTATATGCTTCAGAATCTGTCTCAGTAAGACCAAAATCACCCAGATCTGTCCAATCTGTAGAAGCTCTAGTACTTAAAAAATCAAAATATGTCTCGAGATGAATTTTTGATAGATAAGCATTCATTGCGGTTCTAAATCTTAAAGATGAAATATTTTCTCCAAGATCTTCTACGTTGAAAGCTGTTCCTGAACTGATATTCCTTCTTGTGATTCTTTTCGACGTTTCATCAGACACATCAGGTAAGTTGATCACTTCATGTGAGAAATTACCCATACCCATAGGTACCTGATTGGCAATTTCAAATTTATACGCAAACATCAACTTCTTATCAACTTTCACTTCAACCACTCCGCCATAAGCTTTTAGAAAATTTAGGGCATTGGTTAGAGGGTTATTGCTAATCCTAATTGCATCATAAACCGCTTTCTCAGAAAATTTGAAAAGCACATCATTCTTAAATTGTCTGCCAGTGCCCGATGTTGTCGAATCAACCGGGAAAGTCCATGTATAAGAGTTATCTGTGGCATCGAATTGTTCAAATTTAGGATTAACAATAGCCAGATCAATACTGATGATGGCTTTATTGCTATATGCTGTCTTGTACAATTCTACATAGTCATTGTCCTTTGTATAACCAAAATCAGCATAATTAGAAGTGCTGGTATTGGCTAGATTGCCTTTAGGGATATGATTTTCGCCCAGTTCTTTTAATAAGGACCACCTTAAGTGAACTCCTTCAGTAAATGGATCGGTTGCATCAGCCCCGCAAGCCTGTAAGTACATATATGCCGACTGAACTATTGAATTACCCCAATCAAAACCAGTGTCAATTTCCTTACAAACTCCCGGTAGACCAAACTCAAGTTCATCAAAAATCGATTTGAGCGATCTTAGATCAGATGATAGATCATCAATGAATTGTTGAACAGTATTAGGCGAAATATCAATAAGGTATTGTCGATTATTGTTGACCCATTGAAGTAATTCAAAAACCTCATTTGCTTTATCGCAATATGAGACCCCTGATGAAAATTGATTGTAATAACTGATCGCATTATAATTTTCTTTTGCAGGATTTTGTGAAGCAGATCCTTGAGCTGTTTGAAAATTATACAAATCTGTTCTCAATCCATCTATTTTTGTTTTAAGTACGTTAAGCACCGCTTGCAATGAAGTTGGCAATGAGCCATCAAGAGCAAAAATTTTACAAAAACATTTCAGTCTCGACTTATAATCATCATCAATATCACCCCAAACATCATGAATAATGCCAGTTTCACAAGGATTAATGCCATTGGCATTCATGTCTGACTTAAACTGATTAAATTCATTTACGAAATTGTCAAAAGCCACATCAAACTGATTCATTTTGGTGTAGTTCTTTTCCCAACTGAGATGGTTTTTAATGCTGTTCAGTCTAAGCAGAAATGCATTAAAGTTATCAGCTAATGATGCATTGTCATTGTACAAAAGATTACCATAATCAAAACCCTGACTGATGTTATTCAGCTTTTCCATCAACTGCTCAAGTTTATCCTTGAGATCATTATAGCTTCCGGATAGCAAAGCATTACCCTCTATATATGACTCCCACATCATCAGTCTTCTCAGACAATCTGATAAGTTGTAGAGATCAGCATAATAATCGGTTGTTGTAACCTTTGTTCTTGAATAATAAGCAAAGTATAACTTAACTTTAGATGTAATGGGATATCCCGGAGGTACTATATCTACAATAAAAGTTCCATCATCGTTTCCTAAATAATTAATGATTCTATTAACTGTAAAGGGCACCAATAAAGTAGCCGACCGGATCTCAATATTGATTGTAAGATTTGACGGTGAAGCTACAACATCATGCGCAAACAGATATCTATTGAATTCCAAATACTGTCCATTGGTAACACCAAAACTAAATTGTCTATCTCCCTCGGCAAATGGTACTCCTGAAAATTTAATGTGAAATCGACTACCTATCTCAGCAGCCAGATTTTCTACTTTATAAAGTCTTAAAAATAATGTTTCCATAGTTTGTTTAGATGTTCACTACAAGTTCAGATTGATCATTGGTTGGATTGCCAATTGCGTATTCAGCTCCATTGTATGTTAAATATTTAAAGTTAAAATGATATTCACCTGAAGGCATATCCATATTTACAGTCGTGATAAAAACAGAGGATCGGTCCTTTGCATACACCATTATGAAATCCGTTTCAGGGTCACTTCCAGAGAGTTCACAAATTACCTCAAGTGAATCTGCGAGGTCCTGAGCATCAAGTGCTGGGAAGAACAGTGGTTCCGGACTTCTGATAAGTAATCCAACCAGTTTATTTGAATCTGATGTATTGACCAATCTATGAATCTCTAAACGTTCACAAGCCTGAAATGACCCTAAAGGTGCCATACTTCCATTGATGATTCTATCGTATTTAAGTGGTAGTTTAGCAACAAGGTCAAGATCCTGCTCATCTGAATCGTTAAGAATGTCAAGTGTTTTCTGACGATTGATGGTGCTTAGTTCTATATTTCGATTGTACAACGATTGAATCAATGTGTCTTCTGTTTTAACATATACCAGAGTTAAGTCATCAATCATAAGGTATTCTATCCCAGAAGTACCTGTATCTTTGAGTGATATTGACAAATCTGTTGTCAGAGTCGTTGTCGTTTCAAAATCATAGCTGATTTCTGAACCAATTACTGCATCAAGATCTACATCAAATAGACTGGTCTGTATCCGAATCTTCAATTCCCCTCCATTATATGAGCGGGATGATACTTTGAATTTGAGCGTATATTTGGCACCTGATACCAGCGTTATAGAAGTAATTGTCTCAGGTACACCTGAAACCGATTGAATATAAAGTACACCAGTGGGTTCTGTATGGCTGAGTGGTGAAATATTCACATCACCATTACCGGTGCTAAAATCTTCTGTAAAAATATCAATTGCAGTTCCCAGAGAATGTTCAATTTTGAATACTTCAAAATCAAAAAATTCTGTAGTTCCCAAACCGGCTGGCATATCAAATGCAAGCTCAAGTAGTTGAGTGCCGCTTCCTGAGGCTATAAAGCTACACGTCAATGTTTGTGGGAATGTAGTACTGACTATTAGTGTCTGACTCAACATGGTTCCTGCACCCACCTTACATATAAGATCGGTAGAACCGCCGCCATTACTTGAAATATCCGTAAGATCAAAAGAAATTGTATATGTGATACCATCTAGTACATCAAAGTAAACTCCTGCTTTAGGATCATTTACATTCTCTATATGTAAAGCATCTGAAATATTACTAATGGTAGATCCTGACAAACCTATAAAAGAACCCGTGTCTGAATCAGAAAAAGTGTTTTTAAGCAAAATTTCGTCAAAAGCGGGTATCCTAACTTTCATTTCATCCAACACAAAATGTTGCAATGTTCCAATTTTGTTATTCTTCATACCAAGCTCTATTTTTGAGTTGCCAGTCTTTTCAGAATAAAATCTAAAGATGAGATCTTGCGGCTCTCTGTCTTGATTGAGTATATTATTAGAATACAATGAAAAACCATCTGTCTTGCAGAAAAATTCTGTTTTCCCGCCAAAATTATATGAATAACCTTTAAGAGAAGGCACTACTTCATAAGGTACTCCATAAGTAACAGGTATTGTTAATAGACATGATGGGTGATGAGACGATTCCAGCAATATCATTTCTGATACCAATAACGCAGATCCGCTGGCTGCCGTAAAAGCCCCGCTGCCTGAGTCAAAGTTTTCATTTATCTGAATTAGAGAGGTAGTTTCAGGTCTCAGATAACTGAAACTTGCAATATGTGTTGCAAAATCAGGAAATCTAGAAGTCTGAAAAACATGCTTATGAACTTCTGTTTCTGTATTAGGAACAGGGTTTTTATTGATCGAATAATAGGTTGCAGTGTATAAATTGGCCGGTAATAGATCAGGCAATTCAAAACCAGCAGTTGCAGTTTTTCTTGTCCAGTTGCCACTGTCTCCAAAACAATTAGGTCCGTTTTGTAAAAGATTGTTCAGTGTACGCACATCTTGAGTTTCTTTGGTTTCAGATTTGTAGGTCCAAGAAGGTTGTAGTCCTGTCGCAACATTTTCATTTGTCCTCGAATCCATTACCTGAACCCTAAGACCATATTCTGTGGCTGCCATGCTTAAGTATGTTGACCATTGATCAAACATGAGATTCATATATGGCGCTCTATAAAAAAGATTCAATACAGATTGTTCATAGTAAAGCGGTTTGGAATCCATGAGTTGACCTGCTGCCTGAGGATGCGATCGATCATAATCGATATATCCCTGTATTCTACCCAGCATGAACTTGTCATCATCTATATCAATTCCTTCTTTGGTAAAGAAACCTGTAACACCTTGAGTCTGAAAATAAATAGTATATGTTTGTTCCGTTGGAGTTGTATCATCTACCTTGTCTTTTCCTTTGACAATGATCTGGAATTTGGTATCAGGTCTCCAGATTGGTTGGACGGTTTTAGTCAAACCATCTTTCATCTTATTGTTAAGACTGTTCAAAGTAGATTGTGATGGGATGTTAAGATTTCTGAGATA
>DASWYG010000099.1:0-5630 GCA_036405075.1 Bacteroidia bacterium
CCATCTATTGTGAATCTATTCATAAAATGTTCAAATATCTTGTCCTTGGCCATACAAGGTAAATTGGGATCATCTAATGCCAACCATTTGTTTCTGATGTCCCTTGTCAATGAATCGGCACTCGCTCCTTTGAACAAATCACTTAGGTTAAAAACCATATAACCTAAAAGACTGTCGATGTAGATGTTTAAATAGCTGGTTTGATAGTAATCTTTAAAACTTATCGTGTTAACGCCATTGTTCATCACCCACATGTTTTTGTCTTTCAGATGGGTATAGTCAAGTTTGCTGTAATCACTGAATTTGATGTGGAGATTGATGACAGATGAGTGCTTTAACACAGGTTGGGTGCTTATGGTATTTGAAGAATAAGTTTGAGGGAAACAGGCTGCTGGATACAAGCCTGACCAATGGATATTTGAAGTTGTTTGAATCAGGCTATTGATGAATTCAAGGTTGTTTTTTTGCTGAATGATGAATGGACTTCTCGAATATTGAGTGGAATATTTTTCTCTAGAATGAAATGAACGGCCAAAAAACATGTCTTTACTTGAATCTACTGCGTTGAAATCACTCGAAACGATAAACATTTCGTAACCACTGTATGCATTGGTAGAATGCCTATTGCTTGAATTGTAATCATTGTTTCTGGTGTAGAAAAGGTTTTTGTAATTTTGAAGTACTGGTAATTTCATTCCCTGAGACCATGAATAATATGTTTCATTTAAAGAAAAAAGATAGGATTGGTCTTTTTCCCCTCTCACAAATTGATCGTAGATGGCTGAAACCAAAACATTGCCCTTTAGGTCCATTACGCCCAATTTTCGGTGTTTTGAATATACAAATTGTTTAGATATTTCACCAATTTCAATGGGAAAGTCAAAACTGTCATTGGCATCTATGTTTTGTTTCAACAATTTCAATTTCCAAAGTTCATTGTTGTATCCATACTTATACCAAAGTAATTGATTGTCCTTGTTGAGGTACAATTCACTGTAAATGGGCTGTATTTCAAACTCATTTTGGCAATTGAGCGTTCCGCATTTTCCATTTTTCAATTGCACATAAGTCACTTTGTTGATCTGTTTAACTTGTGTGAAATTTGATGTGTTGTAAATTTCATTGCCATACAAATCAAGTTTGGCTTTTAAAGCATTTTTCGAATCGTATAAATTGACCGCAAAATTGAAATGATTGATTTGGAAATAGTCATTGCCTTCGTATACACTCCCATTCGGATAAACCAATTTGTTCAAATTGTTGGCCTGTTTTACGCTCCACATCAATTTGGGTTGAATTTTCTTTAATTGACCATCAACGAAAATGAACATTTCAGCTTTTTTGCCTTTTATAGTTTTGATGACTATGTCATAGCTTGTTACCAATGTCTCATAGAAATTCAATTCATAGGTTTGGTTGGCTTGTTCAAATTGTATATTGTCGTATTCCGGTTCTAAAATGACTTTCCCTTTTTTGTCAAATAATCCACACAGATTGTTGATGTTGATTCGGTACAAAATGGGCTCATCATTGTATGAATGGACGTAAATGTCCTGGTCATAGTAGCGATGAATGGCCAATTTTGAATCCTTGATTTTGTTCTCGTAATTCAGGCTGAATTTCAATTCCATTTTGGGGTCATAAACATCAATATCGCTACCTCTTCTGGCTACTATTGTTGAATTGTTTATTGAAATTTGTTCGTATTTGGGCGGAATGATCTTGACCAGAGTAGGCATCAACAAACCAATTTTATTGTAATGGATGAGTTCAACAAAGTTTTCATTTTGCCTGGTGCGGACATATAGATTGGAAGTGTCGGTGTATTGACCCGAATAAGCGTATTTTATCAATGTTTGGCCTGGTTTTTTAAATAGAGTCAATGAGGCATTGATGTCAATCATATCATCATAAATAATTGATTCAGATGGATCTTTTTTAAGGTCAATTATTTTGTATTTGTAGTGATAAGTCTTTTTAGGAAAATCAGCTCTTCCACTTTTTTTATCCAATTGCCATTTGTTATCTGGTACAATTTTGTCAATAATGGTCAGAGCATAAACATCATCATCTAATTTCTTAATCGCCACAAAACTGTCGTTGTACAAAAGACCATCTCTGTTCATCAACAATTTGTATTTCGGTCGCTCTATCAATGCACATTGATTGTCCAATAGAGATAATCTGCCTTTACCGGTAAAAACCACTTCATCTGTTATTGACACCAGCGCAAAACTGTCATTTTTGTAATCATTACATACAAATAGGAATGGCAATAACATTTTGTTTTGTCTTCTAAAGTTCTCTGAAACCATCCATTTCATTTGATTCAAGCCTTTTCTGTATTGGATAATGGTCTTACCTTCACTGGATAAAATAGTAGCAACATCATTGATGAAGCACAAATAGCCTTTAATGTTATTGAACAAATAGATGATGACAATATCATCAAATTTTGCAGGGATAATGATTTGTCCTGAATCATTTCTGGCACCCATAGCGCACAATGATTGGTCTTTAAAAAGAGTCAATGAAATGTTTTTTTCTTTCACAACTGTGGTCTCTTTATCAAAAGTAGAAAAGATCAATTCGGATGTTCTGTCCTTGTGTATCTGCTTCAAAGTTGAATCTTTGCCGATCTTCAAGCTGTCATAATCTGAATAAATGAAGTTATCATTATGAAACTTATAATTGATGTGTTCAAGAAAATTGTTGCCTTCAAATTCTTCTTCATCCTCATATTCAAATAGATTGAATCTGTCGAATTCATAATCTATTTTACCATTCGACAAATATTGACCATTTAAAAAGGTTTCGAATAGATAATATTGGTCATAAATTTTTATTTCTGTAATGTAAATATTTGTTCCGCTATAAAATGTATCAGCCCCTGCCCAATAGTTTTTAAATAGAGTGAAAGTGCCTTTGAAGCGATTGCTTTTGTATGACAACCTGTTTTTAGATGTTTGAATGTATAGATGGATGTCTTGGGTTTTATGGTATGGATAATTATTGTAATGAGTTAAGTGACGTTTCTTATAAAATTCCGTCAATTCTCCTTTTTTATTGTACCTTTTCCATGCTATCAGTTCGTTTTTTTCGTCGAATTGTTGTTTTTCTATGTATCTGTAGCGACTGTCTCTGTGTAAAAAATGTTTTCCCTTATGGTTAAATATGGTTTTTTTTTCAATGATCGCATTTTCTTTGTTATTCAACTCCCCTTCAGAAAAATAACCACCTGATACCAAATATCTGTTGTTTCCGATTTTTTGGATTTGCTGTATGTTTTGCTCTGAGTAATACTCTTCTTCATCGCAAAAAATACCGGTATTCAAATTGATATAAGGCGCAAACGAAAAGGTCTTTTTGGGATCGAGTTTTATGAACTCAAATTGACCATTTCTGTACCGGCTCATTTGAAGTATTTTTCCTTTTTTATCCCGTGTAGTGGCCTTGTATCCGTCGCGATCAAAGCTTGTGTCGAATTGAAGTCCTTTCTTTGTTCTGAAGTGATATTCGATTTGTTTACAGTTGTATAAGATCTCTTCTATTTCAAGCTCATCTTCTAAGACAGTGATTCTTGAAACTTCACCAATGAGATTGAAGTAGGTTATCGTATCGATCATTGAGATTGAATGGTTCTTGTACAATTGAATGAAAACTGAATCTGCGGATTTGAATTGATGTCCATTTAATCTTGGGAAATGAGATTTTAGGTCAGCTTTTAACGAATTGTTATCTTTTTTCGCTTTGTTTGATTTGGCTTGTTTTATGAAAGTGAATTTTGCAATCTTATTCACATGGTTCAGTCTTATTTCTTTGATGTAATACTGATTAGTAACGCCGGCATTATGGATTTCATACCTATATGCTAAGCACGAGTCGAGAACAATGACGGTTTGCGCCATTATCTGAGATGATACAAAGTTCAATAGAGAAAAAATTAAAATGAACTTTAGATTCATTTTTCCGGTTTTCATGAATGCTTAACGGAAAACTTCATTCATTCTTGTATAAGTAATAAAATTAGTTTCGAATAGAGGATGGGGTCATTCTAACTTACTGATGTATTCAGCATAATTCAAATTTTGAATGTTTTCGTTTAATTTGAATCCGTCCTTTACACTGTTAAACAATTTTTCGGATTCTGAATTTCTTTTAAGCGCATGCAGCAATTCAACTCTTTGCAGTGCTAAACTGAGCTTGTCATTCTCTTCTTTGCTTTTTGATAATGCATGTTGATTCAAGAAAAGTGCTTTGTTAAACTCTTTTTGCGAAGCCATGCTGTCGCCCTTGAATTTCAAGATGTATCCATAATTCATCCTGTACAATGGATTGTTTGGGTATTGAGAAATAAGTCTGTAATTGTTGATGATGGCTTTGTCATATTTCTTTTTGGCTATAAGTAAGCCGTTTTTTAATGAGTATGCCTCTGTTCGCTGAGGAATGATGGCAATTGCACTGTCTAATAATACCAGTACTTTGTCGTATGCGCTGGTGTCTATCTGATTGTTTTTTACAGTCAATTGATGAGCCTTTTTCATCAGGTCATCATAATCATTGTTTGGGTTCTTACATGATGAAATAACGAAGCAAACACACATAAAGCATAAACTTCCCAATTTTAAATTTCCCAATAAATTAGTTTTCATTCTTTATGCAAAATTAAAGTTTATTGACGTAGTATTTTAGTCATATAAAATTACCCTTGTATAATTTTAGTAGGGTTCATATTGGAATGCAAATGAATGCATATATGCACCGCATACGATTGGTGTCATCTTATGGTCTTGTTTTATAAAGAAATGACCCTATGCAACTTTTTTAACTTTATATTTGTCTTATTTAAAAATAAACAACAGTTATGAAAAAATCTATTAAAATCCTTAGCTATTTGCTTACTGGTGGAATTTTACTTGGCACCGCCTCTTGCAAAAAAGATGGTAAATCGGTTAAATGGACTGAAATGAACAATGTGATCATTGGTTGTAAAACGGGTGGTACCATAGTAGCGGCAATAGATCCAATTGTTACAGATGTGTTTGCTTTTAAAAGTGCTGTAGACAACAATATAGTAGCGGGTCCTGCCTGTATATCAGATGACATGAGCCGATATTATGTCATGGGAGAAGATAAGAAAATTGATGAAATCAAATGCGCCACTGGTGAAATTCTCAGGTCGTTTGAAATGCCGGCTTTTGCCAGTGAAATGTGCTACGATAAAAATTCTAACCGATTGTTGTGCATCTCAAGTACCAATTTGATGCACATTTATGATGTGTTTGAAGTTTCATTATCTACAGGAATCGTCTCAAAAGTCAATGATTTTGAATCTGAATTTGGTTTGGCCGGTAGTACAACCTTCATTCGAAACGGTGTTTTACATTTTCTGGATGGCATGAAAGGTCTTAATGCAATTGATCTGTCGCTTGGTACCATCACCCAAGTAAAATCATTGTCCGGCGTCACCAACAATGTTGTTTACGATGGTAAAAATGACAAAGTGTATTACATGCATTCACCCAATTATAAAGATTTCACTCTTTGTGTGTTTGATTTTGCTAACAATACAGATCAAACACTTAAGAATTATCCCGAAATAAAAACTTATTTGTTCAATTCTGCTGCCT
>DASWYG010000100.1:0-12804 GCA_036405075.1 Bacteroidia bacterium
CCAAAGTTGAAAATATTATAAAACTGAATACCAGGCACTTGCATTAATTTAACAACTTGGAACAGCGATTGAATAAGGATAATCAACAAAAAAATGAAAATGAACAAGAAAAAGCTGTTGTATTTTTCCCTGGTCGCGATCCTTCTGAGTTGCCATTCCTACACAAATGCACAGAGCGGCAAGACTGCTCTGGGATGGCGATTCGGATGGACCGAGGGAATTACAGCAAGACACATGATCTCTGATAAGAATGCCATAGAAGGTATCATTGGTTTCAGACATTATGGATACAGTGCAACCTTTCTTTTCGAACAGTTTCAATCGACTCGGACACAAATGCTGAGTATTTATTATGGCTTAG
The DNA here is from genome assembly GCA_036405075.1 of Bacteroidia bacterium. Classification (GTDB taxonomy): domain Bacteria; phylum Bacteroidota; class Bacteroidia; order NS11-12g; family UBA955; genus JABMMZ01. The sequence continues at coordinate 362 of DASWYG010000100.1, forward strand.
GTATCCATGTAGGCAGAAATGCAAACAGGTACTACTGGGTAAACAACGGCCGATACAAATACTACGCTTATGACAACGAACGCCATTATGGTCCGGATCTTTTGTTGGGTTTGGAATTCAGAATACCCGATACCCCCATCGGACTTAGTCTGGATATCAAACCCACTGTTTGTTTTTATTCTTCAGGACGAACTGAAATATACCCGGACCCGGGCCTTGGTATCAAGGTGATTTTTTAATTTGAATTCTTCGAAGTTATCCTGTTATTTGCGGGTGTGATTCTTGTCGCATTAGGTTTACCGTATGAGAATGTTTTGACAACACTTTGAAAAATATTATTAAACATATCAAGTTCAGTATGAGGTTCAGGCTATACATACTTATTTCGGCTGCGGCATTTTGGTTCATCTTGTCTATGTTATTTCTTTACAGATCTACATGGGACAAAGCTGATTTAAATTACTCCAGCGGTGTGTTAACTGAGTTTGGCATGAAATATACCGATTCAAATTATTACAACAAATTCTTAGGTTTCAAAATAGAAGGGAATGATCAAATTTTTGGTTTGAAGAAAAAGACCAATAAAGATTACAATCAATTGATCTCAAAATTGAAGGTTGGCGATACCGTTAGTGTTCACTACAGTGAATTTAGACATATAAAAGGACAAGTGAACATGCAAATTGAGAACATGAAAGTGAATGGACAAATGATTGTTGATTTAGAAAAAAGAGAAAAAAGAGATCGAATCATTTCAGCTATTCTTTTATTCATCAGTGCAGCTTTGGGAGGAATTGCCTGGTGGCAAACCAAAGGAAAAACCGGATTGAGTAAAAAGAAAACTTTGATTTCAGGATTGAACCATTTGCACAATTAAGGCATTGAAATGGTAATGTTGATGCGCTTTAAACCTTCTTCGGCCAATTTTTGATTTGGGTCCAATTGCAATGCAAGTTTAAAATCGTTGTAAGCACCGGTACTATTTTTAATCTTTTCTTTCATTGCACCCCTTAAAGTATAGGCATCTGCATACTCAGGAGACAACTCAACAACCTGATCCAAATAAGAAATGGCTTTTTCATAATTGCCAAACATGCCATTGATAAAACCAAGATTGTAACGACATAAAATATGTCCAGGATTCATTCTTGCTACAGTTTCGTATAGTGCAGTAGCATCTTTGTACCTGCCTTCTTTTTGCAAGTACAACCCCTTGGCATAATAAGCTTCGTCACTGAATTCATTGATTTTTATTGCACGATCAAAAAACACTAAAGCTTGTTTATCTTGTTTGATTGCATACAAATTACCCAACTGCATGATTGAATTGAAATGCTTATCATCATAAGTCAAAGCCTTTTCAAATAACTTTACAGCTTTAAATGTATCCCCGGTTTCTTTTGAGATCATTCCCATATAAAAATAAGAATTGACATTAGAAGGATCGAGTTTGTTGACCGCGGTGTATAATTGTTCAGATTCCTGATATTTTTGTTTGGCCAAATACAAATGAGCCAAATCGTTCAAAGCATCTATAAAGTCCGGTTTATACTTAATCGCTTTTTTGTAACTGAGTTCAGCTTCAATTGCATTGGCCGTATCACCAGACATTAAATACTTGGCGCGATTGTAATGGTAAAGTGGGTTGACCGAATCCAATAACAAGGCAAAATCTATGTCTAGTAATGCTTGTTTAAAATTGTCTTCAAAAAAGAATGTATTGGATCTTCTGTAATAAAGTTCTGCATTATTGGGTTCATCATTGATCTTTTTACTGATATTCCTTACATCAAGAGAATATGTTGTATCAGATTCTGAAATGTATCTCTGATTGCCTTGTTTCTTGCAAGACGTTGCCACTGTTGACAGTGTAAGGATTAAAATGATGAAACAAAGCGATCTGGATACACACATATTACAAAAAAAAGGCTAATTTTACCCACAAATTTAAAAGATTTTATGCCATTTTATCACAGAGCCGGAAAATTTCCGGAAAAAAGACATATTCAATACCGCAAACCAGACGGAAATCTATACGCAGAAGAATTGGTAAGCACAGAAGGATTCTCTAGCACATATTCACTTGTTTACCATTGCCACCCGCCTACTTTGGTCAAATCAATCGGCAATCCTGTCAATATCAAACCGGAAGCTGCAGTTGCCAACAACATGCAGAACAGAAGCTTCCTGACTTTCAACACTCCTGTAGAAAAAGATTATTTAAAAAGCAGAGTGGTTCAATTGTTCAACAACGATTTGTATATCTCCTCAGCCGCTCCTCAAAATTCCATGAGCGATTACTTCTACAAAAATGCGGATGCAGATGAAGTTGTTTTTATTCATGAAGGCAGTGGTAAACTCAAAACCATTTATGGCAATATTCCATTCGAATATGGTGATTATCTCGTTATCCCAAGGGGCGTCATCCATCAATTTGAATTCGATACCCCAAACAACCGCTTGTTCATTGTAGAATCATTCAGTCCTATAAAACCACCCAAGCGCTACCTCAATTCAATGGGTCAATTCCTCGAACATTCTCCTTTCTGTGAAAGAGACATTAAATTGCCTGTTGATCTCGAAACCCACGACAGTGTCGGCGACTTCAAAGTAGTGATAAAAAAAGGTGATGAATTGTTCGATTACATTTATGCCACCCACCCTTTTGATGCCATTGGTTGGGACGGTTACCATTACCCTTATGGATTTAGCATTCACAATTATGAACCAATTACCGGCAGAATTCACATGCCGCCTCCCATACATCAAACTTTTGAAGGACATAATTTCGTGATCTGTTCATTTGTTCCAAGGTTGTTTGATTATCATCCTCAATCCATACCGGCTCCATACAACCACAGCAATGTCGATTCTGATGAAGTATTGTACTATGTCGATGGTGATTTCATGAGCAGAAAACATGTTGAAAAAGGAATGATTACCTTACACCCTAAAGGAATACCGCATGGTCCGCATCCGGGAACTGTTGAAAAAAGCATAGGCGCCAAAGAAACCAAAGAATTGGCTGTAATGATAGATCCTTTTTATCCATTAAAAATCACAAAAGCAGCAATGTCTGTTGAAGATCCTGGCTACTACAAAAGCTGGGTAGAGTGATATCTTATTTTTGATATTTAATCAAACTGATATTAGTTTGTTTTTAAAACATCCATTAGCTTTAACTTTGTAAGGTGAAGACGATTTCCCTATTCATATTGTGTTTGACATTAATATTATCCTGTAACCACAGAAATACAGGTATAAAACCACTTAAGCAGAATATTTCTGAGTCTGTATATGCATCAGGCTCTATAGTCAGTGTGAATCAATATCAGGTGTATGCCAATGCTATTGGAATTCTCGATCAATTATTGGTTAAAGAAGGCGATACAGTAACCAAAGGCAGTCCTTTGTTTGTTATTTTCAATGAAGCTTCAAAAATCAATAAAGAAAATGCTGAGTTGTCAGCAGAATACGCACAATACAACAACAATTTAAGCAAACTCGAAGATTTAAGGTCCGGCTTAAATTTTGCGGCTCAAAAACTAAAACAAGATTCACTCAATTATTACAGACAATTGGCATTGTGGAAAAGCAATATCGGCTCTAAACTCCAATTGGAACAAAGTGAATTGCTTTATAACAACTCTAAAGCAAACTTGATTTCATCTCAATACAAGTTTGAAGAATTGAAAAGACAACTTAAATTCAATGAAAAACAAAGTTTAAAATCACTTCAATTGAGTAAGAAGTTGCAAAATGATTACACCGTATTAAGTGAATTCAATGGGAGAATTTATGACATACTTAAGAAAAAAGGTGAAATGGTAAACACTCAATCTCCTATTGCTGTTATTGGTGATGCCAAAGATTTTATCATCGAATTACAAGTGGATGAATATGACATTGTGAGAATCAAAAATGAAATGCGAGTATTTGTTACCATGGACAGTTATAAAGGTCAGGTGTTTGAAGCCAGAGTCACAAGGATCAATCCAATCATGAATCAAAGAAGTAAAACGTTTAAAGTTGAAGCAGTATTTACAAAAGGTCCTGAAGTCTTATACCCCAATTTAACTGTTCAAGCCAGTATTGAAATATTGACCAAGGCCAATGCCTTAACCCTTCCAAGACAATACCTCATCAATGATTCTTTTGTATTAACCACTAAAGGCGATACGCTAAAAGTGCAAACCGGGTTAATGGATTTCAATAAAGTAGAAATCATAAAAGGCATAGACGAAAACACTGAAATCAGATTACCGGAATGATTCAACTGAGACTTATAGCTGATATTGCTTTGTCTCTCTTAAAAGCTCGCTGGAAACAAACTCTGGTTGCAGCAGTTGGTGTAACCTTTAGTATCACTATGTTCATTACCTTGCTGAGTTTCATGACCGGATTAAATGATTTGCTGGATGGTTTGATTTTGAATCGTACACCACATGTTAAATTGTTCAATGAAATTAAACCAAGTGCCGTTCAACCAATAGAACTGGCGAAAGGCGACAGTACAGCATATTTCATTCATTCAATCAAACCTGAACAGGAGAAAAAAGAAATCAGAAATGCCAAAGCCATCATTCAATCTCTTAAATCCAATCCGGATGTTCTTGGTGTAGCACCTAAAATCACTGCTCAAGTATTTTACAATGTTGGTTCAATAGACATGACAGGTGTAATAAACGGAATAGAGGTAGAGGCTGAAGACAAGCTATTCAAATTTCATGAATACGTTACAAAAGGCAACATCATCGATTTAAAAAACATTCCAAACAGCATCATATTGGGTAAAAGTGCCGCAGAAAAAATGATGGCTGATATTGGTGATGTCATTCAAGTTACCACTCCTTCAGGTGAAAGACAACAGTTGAAAGTCGTTGGCTATTTTCAATCCGGTTTGGTTGACATCGATAAAGTTCAAAGTTACACTTCAATTACAACTGCCCAAAAATTAATGGGAGAAACCGACTCATATATCACCGATATTCAAATCAAATTGCATGATATCAACAATGCACCGGCTTTGGCAAAAGCCATGTCAGTGATATACAATACTGATGCAGAAGACATTCAAACTGCAAATTCACAATTTGAAACAGGAAGCAGTGTCCGCAACATCATCTCTTATGCCGTTGGCATTACATTATTAATTGTCGCCGGATTTGGCATATACAACATATTGAACATGATGATCTATGAAAAAATGGACTCAATTGCCATCTTGAAAGCTACCGGGTTCTCTGGTAAAGATGTGAGAAATATCTTTATTGGTATCGCATTGAGCATAGGATTATTTGGCGGTTTGGCCGGACTACTGTTTGGCTATTTATTATCAGCAGGTATAGATCAAATTCCATTCAATACATCTGCTTTGCCTACGATCAAAACCTATCCTGTGAATTACGACCCGCAGTTTTATTTTATTGGTATTGTATTTTCTTTGATCACAACTTTTTTTGCAGGACTGTTTCCAGCCAGAAAAGCAAGTAAAATAGATCCTGTCATTATCATCAGAGGAAAATAAACATGGAAAAAATTGTATTGAACGCAAATAACATTCAAAAGAGTTTCCATGACCCGGTAACAATCCCAATTCTGAAAGACATCAGTTTCACCATCAATAAAGGTGAATTCGTATCCATAACAGGTAAATCAGGTTGTGGCAAATCTACTTTACTGTATATCTTATCAACCATGGATACTGACTATGATGGACAATTGATGATAGATGGTGAGAAAATGAATGGTTTAAAAGAATCTGAATTGGCGAGAGTTAGAAACGAAAAAATAGGATTTGTTTTCCAGTTTCACTATTTATTAAATGAATTTAATGTCTTAAGAAATGTCATGCTACCTGCAGAGAAGTTAGGCAAATACAGTTTTGCAGACATAAAAGACAAAGCCTATGAAAAATTAAGAATATTAGGCATTGAAAATGAGGCATTAAAACTTCCCAATCAATTGTCTGGCGGTCAAAAGCAAAGGGTAGCAATAGCCAGAGCGCTGATCAATGATCCTGTTGTGATCATGGGAGATGAACCTACCGGTAATTTAGACAAGAAAAACAGTCAGATCGTATTTGATATCTTCAAGGAACTTTCTGAATTATATGATCAATCTTTATTGATCGTTACACACGATCCTGAGTTTGCAGAAAGAACAGACAGAACCATAGAAATGGAAGATGGGCGTATCATCAAATTGTAAAAACCTTATTAACTTTTTTCAATGATCAAAATGGATGATTTTAAGTTAAACAAAAATTAACGTCTGAATATCAACAACTTGCTTTCATAGACAAATACCTTGGTCAGACTGTTTTTATCCTACACAACAGTACTAGTAGCGGGGATATTCGACGATTTCCAATGATATTCCGTCAAATTAAACAAAATCTCAACTATTTAATTCGAATTCCTTATTTTTGCACCCTTTAAATTTGGACATCAAATAAATTATGAGCATTAACATCTTATATCTGATTCCGGCGCTAGGCTTGATCGGACTATTGGTAATGGCGGTAAAATCCGCTTGGGTAAACAAACAGGAAACAGGCGATGAGAACATGAACAGATTGGCAGGTTACATTGCCAATGGTGCCATGGCATTTCTTAAAGCCGAATGGAAAATTCTAGGCTATTTCACAGTAGTTGCTGCCATTCTCTTGGGATGGAGTGGAACATTGGTGAAAGAAAGCAGTCCTGTTATTGCAATCGCATTCATTATTGGAGCTGTATTATCTGCACTTGCCGGTTACATCGGTATGAAAGTAGCAACCAAAGCCAATGTGCGTACAACTCAAGCTGCCAGAACCAGTTTAGCAAAAGCACTTAAAGTATCTTTTACAGGTGGTACTGTAATGGGACTTGGTGTAGCAGGTTTGGCAGTTCTTGGTTTGGGATCATTATTCATAGTGTTCTACAACATGTTTGTACCGGATAAAATGACCGGTGAAGGCATGGCAAAAGCCATTGAAGTATTAGCCGGATTCTCATTGGGTGCAGAGTCAATTGCTTTGTTTGCACGTGTTGGTGGTGGTATTTATACCAAAGCTGCCGACGTAGGTGCTGATTTGGTTGGTAAAGTTGAAGCAGGAATTCCTGAGGACGATGTTAGAAACCCGGCTACAATTGCCGATAACGTAGGTGATAACGTAGGTGACGTTGCCGGTATGGGTGCCGACCTTTTCGGGTCTTATGTGGCAACCATTCTTGCTACAATGGTATTGGGTCAGGAAATTAAATTAACCGATAATTTCAATGGTTTGTCTCCTATCCTATTGCCAATGTTAATTGCTGGTTTAGGTTTGATCTTCTCTATCATTGGCACTTTGTTCGTAAGAGTTAAAGGTGAAAATGATTCAGTTCAAAAAGCACTTAATATGGGTAACTGGTCATCCATCATCATGACTGCAATCGCATCTTTCTTCTTGGTAAATTATTTATTACCGGAAGGCGATTTGGTGTTGAGATCATATAAATTTACAAGAGAAGGTGTTTTTGCTGCTATTATAGTTGGTTTGGTAGTTGGTGCTTTGATGAGTATCGTTACCGAATACTACACTGCAATGGGCAAAAGACCCGTTAACTCTATCATTCAAAAATCAGGTACCGGTCATGCTACCAACATCATTGGTGGTTTGTCTGTAGGTATGGAATCTACGGTTATTCCAATTTTAGTACTTGCTGCCGGTATCGTCACTTCATATTCATTCGCAGGTTTATACGGTGTGGCAATAGCCGCAGCCGGTATGATGGCTACTACAGCTATGCAATTGGCAATAGATGCCTTCGGTCCAATAGCTGATAACGCCGGTGGTATCGCAGAAATGAGTCAATTGCCGCCTGAAGTAAGAGAAAGAACCGATAACCTTGATGCTGTTGGTAACACAACTGCTGCAACCGGAAAAGGTTTTGCCATTGCTTCTGCTGCTTTAACTTCTTTGGCTTTGTTTGCCGCCTTCGTAGGTGTTGCTGGTATCGATTCAATTGACATTTACAAAGCGCCTGTATTGGCTGCTTTATTTGTTGGAGGTATGATTCCATTCATCTTCTCTTCTCTTGCTATTGCAGCAGTTGGTAGAGCAGCTATGGACATGGTAAATGAAGTTAGAAGACAGTTCAGAGAAATACCGGGCATTATGGAATACAAAGCTCAACCTGAGTATGAAAAATGTGTGGCCATTTCTACCAAAGCTTCTATCAGAGAAATGTTGGCTCCAGGTGCTATCGCATTGCTGGTTCCGGTTTTGGTCGGTTTCGGTTTTCAAGGTGTATTCCCTGATACCAGCTCCCCTGAAATATTAGGTGGTTTGCTTGCAGGTGTTACTGTTAGTGGTGTGTTGATGGGTATATTCCAAAACAACGCCGGCGGTGCTTGGGACAATGCAAAAAAATCATTTGAAAAAGGTGCTGTTATCGATGGCGAAACCTATTATAAAAAATCAGAACCACACAAAGCGTCAGTTACAGGTGATACTGTAGGTGATCCATTTAAAGATACTTCAGGTCCTTCAATGAACATCCTGATCAAATTGATGAGTATCGTTTCTTTGGTTATTGCTCCTCACATTTCTGTAGGTGGTGGACATGGTGCTGCTGAAGCCGATTGCTGCAAAAAAGACAAAATCGAAGCTTGTGGAAATCACGCTGGAATGGCTCATCATGGCAAATGCGACATCAAACAATGCGCTACCATGAGCAAAGAGCAATGTGCTAAAATGTGCGACAGCTTGGGTTGCGATTCTACTGAAAGAGCATTCTGCATGAGCTTATACAATGACAAAGGCAAATTTGTAGGTCAATGCATGACTTCATGTGGTAAAAAATGCATGACAAAAGAAGACTGCATGAAAAATTGTGGTGAAGCCTGTGCATCAAAACACATGGGCAATAAAGCTTGTTGTTCAGAAGGTCATGCTGATGGCAAAGCCTGTGCTCAAGATCCTGCAAAATGTGAAAAGAAAGAAAAAGGTGGTGCTTGTTGTAAAGACAAACACTGATCTTTAACAATAAAGACATTAAAAAGCCTTCCTATGTCGGAAGGCTTTTTTTTATTATACAGATATTTAAGCCTTTAACCTGACCACCGTCACTTTTTTTACTGCCTTCAATCAGTTTTGGCAACCCTAAAGCGTTCTAATTTCGTATATCCTTTCGAATACATGAAAAAAACCTTACTGATACTGATTTTGATTGGTTTAATGGATACACGAGCCCAGACTTCCAATACCTTTAAAACAGGTGGCGGAGGCTTTACTATTGGAATGGGTTCTATGAATTTAAAAGCATTTCAACCCTATGTCAATGGCAGAGACCTATCCCAAAATGGTTCTCAATTTATATTTGGGATTACAGGCAATAAGAAATACAAAAGAACCATGACAGGATTAAGCGCCAGTATCATGATGGGAGAAAAAATCAAAACAGATAGTTTGAATTATTCTTTCTCAGGCATATCGGGTTCATTTGATTTTGGGTATTTGCTTGTCGATCAAGAACATTTTAAGTTCTTTCCCATGCTTGGTTTAGGCTTGAACAATTATGGCGTTAAAATCAAACGCAAGGCAAGCGAAAGTTTACCTTCTGTAGTAACATACTCCGATAGGCCCATTAAAATCAATAACACAGGAATTAATCTGGACCTATCCATCAATTTTAGATTCATTTCAAAATATAAGACCAATCCAAAAGACCAATCTAAAGCTGCATTTATGACAGGATTGAAAATTGGTTATGTGCACGGATTCGACAATTCAATTTGGCGCTATACAGGTGGCAGTATTACCAACGGACCGGCTTTTGGCATGCGCATGTACTACATTAAATTGGTATTGGGAGGATTTGGTTATACTCAAGTTAAAAAATAAGACACATGCAAACTATGCACGCATTACATTGGACAGCATACACAGGTCATTTAAGGTTCAGCGCCTTACAGGAAGTAGAGAAAATCATCAACCAATATGGATTCATTGCCAATTTTAAAGAATTCTCTGACTTGACCATTAACATAGAAATTGAAATTGAACCATCAAAAATTGAAGGTTTACACAAAGCCCTATCTGACTATTTAACCATAGATGAACCGGTAGAAATTGGCAATCTGTCCACTATTTACCTCAACTTAACCTTTGGAGCCGGTACAGGTGATCTTAAAATCCCTGTTCCTGAAGTACCCGGATAAGGATCAACGCATCAAATTATCAAGTAATATAGCAGTACTTACTGCTGCATTTAACGATTCGGCACCACCAAATTTTGGAATGGTCAATTTAACCATAGCCTTATCGATGATTTTAGAATTTACCCCATGACCTTCGTTGCCTATCACCAATATCCCCTTTTGTGGAAGTCCTGATTCATGTACATTTTTACCATCAAAAACAGCAACCATCAAAGGCAAATTTGTAGTCTCTGCAACTGAAATGATGTCGTCGTAAATGACCTCAACTCTCAAGAAACTACCCATTGTAGAATTGATGCACTTTGGATTATAAACATCTGTGCAACCCTTGCTACAAACAATTTGACTGATACCATACCAATCAGCAATTCTTATGATGGTTCCTAAATTACCCGGGTCCTGAATCTCATCCAATGCCAATATAAATTTTGCCTGGCGATCTATTTTGGGTACAGCAGGTATTTTAACAACTGCCAGTGCTTTTTGAGGGGCTTTGTGAGCCGAAATCTGAGTTAGCTCTTTATCAGTCACTTCAACAATCTCCTGCCCTTTTCTTGATTTAGAAAAATGATTGAAACATTCATTTAATGTGTAAACAGTTTGTATTTCAAAATTGCTTTTCAACAATTCGGTAATACTTTTTTCACCCTCAACAACAAAATGGCCATATTTTTGTCTTTGTTTCTTATCTTGAAGACTTCTGACATATTGAATCGTCGCTTTGCTAATCATATTCTCTTTGTATTGGCAATTCCGGTTTTGTTGGTCTTCAGCTCTTGCAAAACCACTAAAATGGTGCCCGAAGGTAAATACTTATTGGTAAAAAACAAATTGAAAACCTCCGATTCAGGCAATACTATTTTTAATCAAGTGCTTTCTAAACTGGATGATGATAAAGCACTTTACATCAAACACAAACCCAATCGCAATATTTTCGTATTGGGTAGATTTCACTTAGGTATGTATAATTTCTTTTCCAGTAAAAGAAAACCAGAAAAAAATGAGACCAATAAACTCAGGAAGTTTTTTAGAGAAAGAGGTGAAGCTCCGATCTTGTTGGACACAAATGAAATTCTGAAATCTGAGATCAATTTAAAAAACTATCTGTTTTCAAAAGGTTACTATAACTGCGAAATTACCCACGCAATTAAATACAGGAAAAAGAAAGCTGTAGTGACTTATTTCATCATTCCCAATTATCCGTATTTGATTGATAAAGTAAATTTAGCTGCAGATGATGCAGAGATAGATGAACTGCTTAATTCCAATTTGGACAGTACCCTTTTCATCAAAGGTATGCCAATAGATGTTGAAATCATTACAGCAGAGCGGAATAGAATTACCAATGTACTGAGAAACAGGGGGTACTTTGAATTCGGTAAAGATTATATCGATTTTGAATTGGACACCAATATCAATCTGCATACGGTCACTGTCAATATATCTGTCGCAAACAAAGCTGAAAATGAACGATTCATGAGAAAAAGTATTCGTCACATTGACATATATTTTGAAAATGATTCTGAAACTTATAAAGAACAAGCCCCGGTTCGTTTTAAAGACATCACCTTTCATTTCAATGGATTTCCAATAAATCCGGATGTCATTGCCAAAAATATCACCATCAAAGAAGGTGATATTTTTAAATTGAAAGAATTAGAAAACACTTACGCTAAACTTAGTGAGTTTCCGATATTCAAATTCATTGACATCAATTACTACAATACACCTGAAGACTCTATAAATGGTTTAAATGCAATGATCATTCTTAAAACCAATTACAGACAATCATTCACTATTGAACCACAAACCATTATGTCTCAGTTGAACAGGATTCAAAACATCAACTATGGCAACTCTTATGGTATCGCCAATAGCATGACCTGGTCGCATAGAAATTTATTTAGAAATGCAGAAGTGTTTGAAGTCAGTTCAAATACCCGTTTGGAAACTCAATTGTACAGAGATACCAATTCAAGTAAACTCAAATATTTTAATCCGGCCATACAACAGAGTTTCAGTATGAGTTTAAGTATGCCTAGATCTTCTTTATTGGGTTTCTTACAAAATCAGGATCTATTCAAAGGGCGTCTTAAGAATCTATACCTCAAAGACCGCATCAAGTCGATCAAAACCAATATCATTCTCTCCTTTTTATTCGAAAAAAACCCCGACTATTTAAGACGTATATTACCTTTAACTTATCAGTATCAGATTCAAACAAGAACGTCAACTTGGTATTTCAATTTGTTTGA
>DASWYG010000101.1:0-4660 GCA_036405075.1 Bacteroidia bacterium
GGCGATGTATCGCGCCGGTTACATGACCCAGGATGAGTATTTAAAAACACTGACCTCATCCCTTAATATGACCATCAACAGAAAAGGTGCATACGTTCAAAGCATGCACGATGCTTCTTTTGATGCCTGGATTAAAGAATACAGACCCAATGAAAACAGTGCCAATAACAGCATCTCCTATTACCTTAAAGGTTCCGTACTCGCTGCATTGCTAGACATAGAAATAGTTGCTGCATCAGACGGTAAGAAATCTTTGGATGACTTGATGAAACATTTGTATAACGAATTTTACATCAAACAAAACAGAGGTTTTACAGATGATGAGTTTTACAATGCGATAGACTTAGTTGCCGGAAAATCCATTGGATTCAGAACTTGGGCCGAGACACCCAACAATACTGAAACAGTTCAAAAAATAGGTTCTGTATTTAAAAAGATCTCTTGTATGGTTAGTGACGTAGCCAAACCTAATCCCTATCACACAGGCATCACCACTGAAATGAAAGGTGACAGAATGTTTGTTAAATCAGTAGAATCAAACTCCCCTGCTTGGTTATCTGATGTACAGGTAGGCGACGAATTGTTAGCCGTCAATGACATACGCATCAAAGGCGCATTAGAAGACATCATCAAATTGGCTGGCACCGAATTCAATTTATTGATTTCGAGAGCCGGCTTAATAAGAACTGTCGCATTTAAAACTGCAATGAGTCCAAGGGTTGATCTCAACATCAAGATTGAAAACAAAGATCATCCTTTGTTGTTGAAATGGCTTGCCAAATAAACAATTGAATTTAAACTGAAAAAAGGGAGCTAATGGCTCCCTTTTTTATTGTTTTCAAAAAATGGACAATCTATAAGCCGGGTTCTGTACTTCAAAGAATTGCTTCTTAAAAGTGCCTGTCATTTATCTTTTGCAGTCTACCCTCCGAAGGGCAAAGTAAACTTTGGCTCGGGCGGGTAACCCTCTCCTCCGGTATATTTGACCTTACAACCCACAAGGTTTATCCCCAATCTCATTACTGAAAATTGTCGTGGGCTCTTACCCCGCGTTTTCACCCTTACCGGTCGAAACCGGCGGTTATTTTCTGCGACCCTTTCTGTCAATGGTTTTTATCTCCATTGCCCATCCTTTCAAATGGTGTGGCACCCTATGTTGCCCGGACTTTCCTCTTCTTGCGAAGCGACAAGCCGATTGTCCACCGCAAAAATACGTTATTTCAATCTTACTTGCTTAGATTTCCGTAAATCCATTAATGCTAGATTTCAAATGTGGTTACGGTTGAAAGTCTGAAGCTTTCAATCCATCAACCGTCCAATGAAAACCATCATTTTTTAAGACCTTATTTTGCCATTTGAGTGCCTTTAATTGAAAACTGTCCGTATTTCCATTTTTGTCTATCGCAGTTATCATCTTATGGCTTAAATCCAATTGTGCGCTTTTCAGAAATTCACTTTTCATTTCTATTTTCATTCGTTTACCATCAGCACTCAATTCATATTTCCCTGGTATCATTTTACCTTCAGTGGTTTTTATCACCAAACGATTGTTTTCAAGAATGAATAGGTTTTGATACCTGTTAGTCTGATTGATAGCCTTAATTTCATAAGCTCCAATATAAATTCTTGCTCTTTGACCCGGTTCGTTTGCATTGGTGTTTAAATATGGAAAAGTAGTCTCTATTAAAATCAAAACGATCACCAATGGTTTTAACCACTTTTTTATTGAACCAAACACATTATTAGCCTCAGGGATTTGAATGCTTCCTTTTATGTTGCTTAAATAAAAGAATATGTCGATGATGAAATTCCTTGTAGCATATAGGTTCAATGTTAAGATCAGCAGACTAAAGAACTTTACTGAAACATCAAAACTAAAATTGATGAAACATATATTGCTGAAAATGATCAACGCCAGAATCAATCCCAATTTGCGTGTTCTGTTTAACAATATCAAAAAAGCTGCAAGCACTTCAATGACCCCTGAAAAAAACTGATAGAATTTTGAAGATCCAGCCAAAGACCAAAACACAATGTCTTTGCTGAGGTTGCCAAATTCAGAATATAGCAATGCCGGATTCACAGGATAAAATTGATTGAAAAACATTTTATCAATGCCATATTTAAGTAGAATAAACACCAAATAATAAATGACAAAAACATCAAAATGCTTAGCCCATTTATTGCTTGAATTTGGAAATTTAAACTGCAAAAGGCTGACGAAAATGAATGCAAATACAATTGTATACAGTGCAAACAGGTACATGCCTGAAGCATCTGAAAATACCATGTTGGCATAAGGCAGATCACTGATGCCCAAAGTTGTGTTAAATGTACTGAGAACTTCACCTGATATTGCCCCCATTAAGGCATTAAAACCGGGCAAGAGATGAATTTTTAAAGGTAAAAAAAGGACAAAAATCCATACAAACAATCGAAAACTATTGATTGCAATGGACTTTAATTTCATTTGTTAATGAATTTGAACACAAGGGTTCTGTAATTATAGATCAACATGATCAGAAACAATGCTAAGAATGGAATCAATTTTAAGAAAACTGAATTCAATTTGAGAAATAAAAAAGGGGCATCCTTTCTTTTTTTCCTTTTAGAGATTTTTCCTTTCTTTTTTTCAAATTTCTCAAAATTAATGAATTTGATATGACCATATTTGGCTTTTATTGAGTCGATGTTATAGTTGCCATCATTAAAAATACTGTGGTCTTTGATTAACATTGTATCTCTGGTAATGGAGAAGAATCTCCCGTATTCAACCATAGAATCTACAGAAATACGAATAAATGAATCTATACTCTTAGAGGGCAACCCAAAGGTTTCATCAACGGAAAAGCCTTCTAATTCAGTAGCAAACATGGCTTTAGAAGCAATGACAGGTGTTTGACCGATTAAATAATTAAAACTTGCAAACAATACAGTTAAATAAATGACTTTCATTTTATTCATAATCAATTCATATTTTAATACTTCAACTTGACTCAAAAATACATGAAAAACAAATTCAAAAGCACGAGAACTAATAGAATGTGCAAAAAGGAATGGTACTTGTTACCAAATAGTTTTATTTAACAGAGTCTGCAAGTTTGTTTATCCGCCTTAAAAGTCGGTAATTCGCGGCTCTTAATAACATTTTTACATTTTGAATATGAAACGTCTATACGCGTTAATCACGTCAGTTGTCATTTTATTTGGCAACTCTTTGAAGGCCGATGAGGGCATGTGGCTCCTCTCGTTGCTCGACAAATTGAACTACAAAGACATGGAAGCCAAGGGTTTAAGATTGACCCCAGAACAACTTTACAGTGTCAACAACTCCAGTTTGAAAGATGCTTGCATTTGGTTCAATGGCGGTTGCACTGGTGAATTGATCTCTTCAGAAGGTTTGATTCTTACCAATCACCACTGCGGATACGATGCCATTGCCGGATTGAGTACGACTTCAGACAATATCCTCGACAATGGTTTCTGGGCCAAAAGCAAAGCCGAAGAAAGAGTGCCTAAAGAAGCTATGTCCATTACCCGAATCGTAAGAGTTGATGACATCACTGATCAAGTTTTGGCTCAATTGAAAGATGTTGCTGAAAAAGACAGAGCTGCTAAAATTCAAGAAATCTACAAAGGTTTGGTAAAAAAAGCCACTGAAGGTTCACATTACGAAGCCACTTGTAGAGAAATGTTCAAAGGCAATGCCTACTATTTATTTGTGATGGAAGTTTTCAAAGACATCCGTTTGGTTGGAACTCCTCCACAAAACATTGGTAAATTCGGTGGTGAAACCGACAACTGGATGTGGCCAAGACACACCGGTGATTTCAGCATGTTCAGAGTTTATGCTTCAAAAGACAACAAACCTGCTGCTTATAATCAAGAAAATGTACCTTACAAACCTTTGCACCATTTACCAGTATCCCTTAAAGGTGTTAAAGAAGGTGATTTCGCAATGATCATTGGTTTCCCCGGAACCACTAACCGTTATGAATTTTCTGCAGGAGTAGCACTTGCTACAGATGTTGTGGACCCTAATATCGTTAACTTAAGAGAAATCAGATTGACCGCTTGGAAAGAACAAATGGTTCAAGACGAAGCAACACGTTTAGCGCTTTCAAGTTTGTACGCAAGAGTGGCCAACTACTGGAAATTCTTTGATGGTGAAGCTGAACAATTGAAACACAACAAAGTATTTGAAAAGAAATTTGCTGAAGAGAATGCATTCAACAAATGGGCTTCAAGTAACGAAGAATTCAAATCATTGTTGAATGATATCGATAAAACATACACCGAATACAAGCCATACGCCCTTCAAGAAACTTATATGAGAGAATGTGTTAATGCACCTATGATCGTGCAATACGCAAGAGCATTGGAAGTATTGGACATGCTGTATGAAAAGAGAGCCAAATTGGCAAAAGACACCATCTCTAAAGACAAAATCAAAAAAGGTTTACATGACCTTGATTCTACCATTGCAAAAACTTCTTCATTGTTGTTAGCTGCTTTTAGCAAAAACACATACAACAGCAGAATGCAATCAGCAGATAAAAAGATCTTCAAACAAATGCTGGTGATGTACTATAAAAACATCGACCGTTCTCAATGGCCTGCATTCTATACCAAATTGGCGTCAAAAATCAAGAATGGCAAT
>DASWYG010000102.1:0-4458 GCA_036405075.1 Bacteroidia bacterium
TGCCTATGGACAAATTGGTTAAAAGCTCCAACTTCTTTTACAATGAAATGTATTATGCCAATACCTACTCTGTTTTGACTTTAAGCAAGTCCGGTGAACTGATTAACTTATTAAGTGATGGGTTCTATAAGATCGATTTAAATAATTATGATCAAAAAGAGTATTTAGATCAAGTCCTGTATCCAAATGTTTCATCGACTGTTGAAATGAATTTGAACGATTTAGAAGCGAGTATTCAAAACAATGGATTCATGTATTCCGATAAAAATAGACAATCTAATTTTAATTTCATGCCTGCACTTAAATTGAAATCAGAACCTTGTAACAACATTGCTTTTTCACATGGTATTTGGATAGGGGCCAAAAATAATAATGATTCAAGTATTAAAGTTTCAAGATCCACTTATGAATCTGATTCAAATGAATACGCTCCCGGACCGATTAATGTCATCACTGGTAATTTCGATTCTACATTGACTGTTGATTACAACCGCTTCTGGAAAATCAAAAGATATGAAGTTGAAGATTTTAAATTGAATCGAAACAATTCAGGATACATCATACCAAAAAACATACTTGATTGGCCTGGTAATGGCAATTCCAAGACCATCACTAAAATGGCTCCTTATGTTGATACCGACAATGATCAAAAATACGATCCAACAAAAGGTGACTATCCCGATATGAAAGGTGACATGATGTTTTGGTGGGTATTCAATGACAATGTGGCTCATAGAGCCGGAAGAAATTTGAAGTTTCAGATCAATGCTTCATGTTATGCCTATCATGATAAAAATTTGACACCATCAGATTCAAATTTTCTGATCAATCGCACACTTTTGTTTGATTATGAATTCATCAATTGCAGTGGTCAAAATCAAAAAGAAGTCATCATAGGTCTTTTCAATGACGAAGACATCGGGAATTATTCTGATGATGCTGTAAGTTTCGATTCTGCTTCATCAACAGTTTTTGCTTACAATGGAGACGATTATGATGATCTTTATATAAACAAAGGATTTGGATTCAATCCTCCAATTCTTTCAACACAATTTTTAAATCAGAATCTATTCAAATTTGTTCGTCAATCAGGTGGAATGCCGCTATTCAATGATCCTACTTTTTCATACAATCTGATGATAGCAAAAGGCGATGAGGGCAAACCATACAATCAAACTCAAATGTCCTTATTCAATCACACACCTTGTGAATCTGATACTGATTTTTATATCCCCACTGATATTAGATATTTAATGTCTTTGAAAGCAGGTGATTTGGCTCCTTTGGCAAGTTATAAATTAACTTTTGCCAATTACATTCAATACAATTCTTCCATCAACTATTTGAATCAGGATTGTAACAAGACATTGTTGAATGCAAATAAGATCAAGCAATGGTACATCAATGGAAATTTCCCTTCCGATCCGGTTTGGCCATTAAATGTGAATGATATAAAAACTGCCGGGAATGATTTTAAAGTGTATCCAAATCCTACCAGTCAAATCCTCAATTTCGATTGGGCTGATCAGACTCAATATGAAATAAAAGTATATGACCTCAATGGTAAATTGTGCTTAAACACCCAACTGACAGAAAACAATCAAAGCATTGATGTTTCTCAATTGGTAAGCGGAGTTTATTTCATAATGGCCATCTCAGATTCAGGTCTCGTAAGCAGCAAGTTCGTTAAAAACTAAAACTATAAAACTAAACCTAAAAACTGACACTCAGTCCAATCTTAACACCAAACTTACGGTAGCCGGTTCCATACAAATGACTCAATCTGTGAACCGCTACCACTTGTAAGACTTTAAAGATGTTCTCTATGCCATAGGCTACTTCCATGTATGGCTCTCTGTTAATGGTGTTCTTGATTGGGCTGACCTGTCTTTGTTCATTGTCGTACTGAGGAATCAAATCAATGTTTTGACGACTGATGCTGCCCATTACAGCCCTGCCTTCAATGAATTCTCTCCACTTCAATTTTTTCATCAATGGAATTCGATTCAAGATAGCGCCATTGAAATGATGCTCTGCTTTTAAGAACAAACTTTGATCGGTAATGAATTCAAAAAAGTCCATTTGATTGTATGCAGAAGTATTATAAATAAACGATTGATTACCTCTGTGAACTTCTAACAACGGATAGGGGAGTCGTTCGAAAATTTTTGTGGCTGACAAAGTAAAATCAGTTCTGCCCCAATATCCAAAACTCAATCCTTTTTCAATACTTGCTGTCAATCGGTTGTAATCGAATCTACTGCCCAATATGCCTTTGATTCCTCTGGTGTAATTCACAGCCAACGCCAATCCACCGGGTTTTGATTGTCTCACCCTTTCATTGTCGTTTTGCAAATAGTACTCCTTTGGCGCCCAACGCAAACTCATTGTAATTGCAGCATTTGTAAAATCACTTGATTTAACAGAAGTGTCATTTAAGTTTTCACCATAAGCAAAGTTGAACTTGTTCACCGGCTCGAATTCATATTCTTTGTGTAAGAATACCACTTTAGCATTCCAGCCTTTTACGAATTCACTTTGAAACCAAAGCTTACTTTCTTTGGCCCTGTTCAATTGACTGGCAGCAAAAACCGAAACAGTGGTGAATAAATTACTGGCACCATAATAATCATCATTGACGCCAATTTGCTCAACATCTTTTTTGTAGGATACACCTCCTGTCGTCCAGTGCTTTCTGCTTAAAATTACTTCTGCCTGACCTTTGTATTTCCATTGCCTGTCTAAAAATCCATAAGCACCGTAAGCTGAAAAAATGTACTTTTTACTAAAAGAGAAATTCGTCTTTGCCCCCAATCTTACCCTGTGTCCTTCTAATACATTATAGCCATACAACAATGCATAAGGACCAAAATCAAATTTACCGATGCTTTTATATCCATTGAAAAGGATGTTGATGAATTCAACATAGTTTTTCACCACTTTGATATTGGTCAATGTGTCAATTTTCGATAATGCACGTTTTTCATCAGCCGTTAATTCTTCATGTCGTGCTGAGTCCCAAAACTCGTCGTTCTTACTGGTTGCATCTTCATTTAATGTAATTGGATAATCAAAGAACTTAACAGAACGGTCTTTGTTCACCACCACCTTTTCATAAGAATTGTTGAACAATGCGATCATGCCCGCAGAGTTTTTGGATATTTCAGCGATATCTATTAGTATCCTTGATTTTACAGGAATATATGCGCCTGATTCAGTAGGCATCAATTCCTGAGTGATCTTTAGTTTCTCTACAAAGTTCAAATTCGCTTTATTGGTAATGCTCAATGTCAATTTTCTCAATGCAAAAGTTGAATCCTCAATCCAAATGTATCCGGTGAAAACCAAATCCAATGGATTTTTAGGGGTCACTTCAATTTGATATATTTTGCGGGTAGTACCCGGCATAAAATTAGAACTCACCAAATTGAAATTGTAATATGTGAGAGATTGTTTGCTGATTGGTGAAACAAAATTCTTTTGCAGAATTGGCAATATGTTGTCATTGAAATTGTATTGTTGGAATGTAGAACCCAACAATTGCGAAAGGAAAGAACCATCTTCAACACCAACACCTTTTACCCTCGAAGCAACTATTACTTCTTTTATCAATTTAGGGTTCTTGTTGAAATAAAAATTGCTTAAATTTTCTGAGATGAATATTGGCAATACCTGTTTGCCTTTGTCTTCGCTCAAATAAGACATGGTGTCGAAAATACCCTCTACACTTTTTAATAATTTTTTGTTTTTAATGTCTTCTGAGACATTGTTCACGGCTATTTGAATTTTAGTGAAACTTTCACATTCAAACGAATTCAGCTTTTCCAAATTATACAAATGCTTATTTGCTTGTGCTTTTTCAATGATGATCCTTGTTCGACTGGCCTTTGACGACGATTTTACACCCGAGAAAATAACTTCTTTCACAGTCAATGAAACATTGATTTCCTGTTCGGTTTGTCTGACAATTGGCAACTTAACCACATTGTATCCAACGTAATATATTTCTATGGAATCATAAGGTGTGGATGACTTTAATTTGTATTTGCCATTAAAATCAGTCTCAACAACAGTGCTTGCACCTATAAATCTTACCGAAGCTCCTGTAACCGGTTCTCCCGTTTTTTGGTCTGTTACCTTTCCCCTCACCACTGTCTCGGTTTGCGAATGAAGTACTAAAGTTTGCAAACAGATAAAACACAAAACTAAAAAGCGCATATAAGCAAATATAAATGATTTCATTTTGCATTGAACGTGTAAGTAGATCGATTTGTTAACGTTACTGTTCAAAAAAATGGAGAAAACAATTAATCGGAGGAATTGTTTATATTTTTTTAAACAATTTTTTTGGACTATTTGTTTTTATTCTATATTTGCAGCCGATAACGGTTCTGAATTTCAAGGACTAAGAGTTTTAAAATTCTTGTTTTTGTTATTAGATTAAAAGGGAATCCGGTG
>DASWYG010000103.1:0-5577 GCA_036405075.1 Bacteroidia bacterium
ATTACGATGACAATACTGTTGGCACAGCTGCGACCTCAGGTACTAATGTGATCAACAAAGCTCAAATTACACCTTTACCCGGTATTTTCATTCAAGATGAATGGAAATTCGACAAGAAAAACCTTTTATTGACAGGCATTAGATACGACCATCACAATGTACATGGCAATATTTTCACTCCTCGATTGGCTTATAAAAAGTTATTCAACCTCGACAACATCATTCGTTTGAATTTTGGAACCGGCTTCAGAGTGGTCAATCTGTTTACAGAAGACCATGCTGCCTTAACTGGAGCAAGAAACGTGAAACTGCGCAATGAATTAAAACCTGAAAAATCTTATAACCTCAACATCAACTACCTAAAAAAAATCAGGCTAAAGTCACTTAATCTTCTGAGTTTTGATGCCACAGCATTTTACACCTATTTCAAGAACAGAATTTTGGCCGATTACGACTCTGACCCAAATACCATTTATTATGACAATATAGATGGATATGCCATCAGCTCCGGAATAAGTTTGAACCTCGATCTGGCATTAAAAAATGGCATCAGAGGCAATATTGGCGCTACTTATTTGGATGTTCACACCATCAACCGTCAAATAAAAACCGTTCCTGTTCTGACAGAGAAATACAGTGCTGTTTGGTCACTCGGTTTTCCTTTGAATAAAAAGTTTAATTTCGACTACACTGGCAACCTTATCGGTCCAATGCGTTTACCACTTTTGGGACCTGATGATCCTCGAAAGCCTTATTCCCCTTGGTGGAGCATTCAAAACATACAAATGACCTACTCTGGCAAAAAAGGCTTAAAAATCTATGGAGGAATTAAAAATCTATTGAATTGGACTCCATCTAAAAACAACAAATTCATGATTGCCAGAAGTCACGATCCCTTCGATAAAAAAGTATCTTATGATGCTTCAGGCAATATAATCAAAACAGCCGAAAACCCTTATGCCATGAGTTTTGACCCCAATTATGTTTATGCCCCAAATCAAGGTATCCGATTCTTTTTAGGATTCAGTTACCAGATCCAATAAAGAATGATAAGGTATTTACAGGACCGGATTCAACTGTTGTATAAAGCGCATAAAAAAACTCATCCTATTGCTAGAATGAGTTCATTATTGAAATACTGTTTATATTATTGAGCTTGTACAGCTTTAGGGGCTGCATTTTTAATGTCTTCACTGGTACCGTCTTCAAACTTCTTAAAGTTCTCATTGAATTTTTCGGCCAATGCATTTGCAGTGTTATCATAAGCTGATTTATCAGCCCAAGTGTTTCTTGGGTGAAGAATTTCTTGTGGTACATTTGGACAAGAATCAGGCATCATGACACCAAAAACCGGATGTGAAGTGAAAGACACTGCATCCAATTCGCCATTGAGTGCAGCTGTCAACATCGCACGAGTGTATGACAATTTCATTCTGCTGCCAACACCGTATCCACCACCACTCCAACCGGTGTTTACCAACCAAACATTGATGTCTTTATTGGCATTGAGTTTTTGACCCAATAATTCGGCGTATTTACCGGGATGCAAAGGCAAGAATGCTTGTCCAAAGCATGCGGAGAATGTACTTTGAGGCTCAGTGATACCGGCTTCTGTACCAGCAACTTTACTGGTGTAACCTGAAATAAAATGATACATTGCTTGCTCTGCAGTCAATTTAGAAATCGGCGGCAATACGCCATAAGCATCACAAGTTAAAAAGAAGATATTTTTAGGTGCTTTACCTACTGAAGGCACTGCAATGTTGTCGATGAAATCAATTGGATATGCAACCCTTGTATTTTCAGTCACGCTTACATCTTCGTAGTTGACTTTATTGGTACCTGGGTAGAATCTTACGTTTTCTTCTAATGAACCATGTTTGATGGCATTCCATATTTGTGGTTCTTTTTCTTCAGTAAGGTCTATACATTTAGCATAGCAACCGCCTTCAAAATTAAACACTGAATCATCGTTCCAGCCATGTTCATCATCACCTATCAGTTTTCTATTTGGATCAGCAGAAAGTGTCGTTTTACCAGTACCTGACAAACCAAAGAAAATAGCAGTATCGCCTTTTTCACCAATATTGGCAGAGCAGTGCATTGAAAGCACTTTGCGCTCTTGTGGTAATATGTAATTCAATACTGTGAAAATACCTTTTTTAATTTCACCTGTATATCCTGAACCACCAATTAAAATGATTTTTTTAGTGAAGTTAATGATAGAGAAATTGTGTTGTCTTGTGCCATCAACTGAAGCATCAGCTTTAAAAGTTGGTGCTGCTAAAATCAACCATTCAGTTTCAGGATTTTCTCCTGCCGCAGGACGCAAAAACAAATTGTTAGCGAATAGATTTTGGTATGCAGATTCAGTTACAACTTTAATGTTCAATCTGAACTCAGGATGAGCACATGCATAAGCATCTCTCACAAATAAATCTTTACCATTGTAGTGTTTCAAGACTTTTTCCAACAACGCATCGAACTTTGATGGTTCGAATTTGAAATTGACATTGCCCCACCATACTGTGTTTTCAGTTTTGTCATCACAAACTGTGAATTTGTCTTTAGGTGAACGTCCGGTGAATTCTCCGGTGTCTGCGGCTAATGCTCCGCGACTGGTTATTACACCTTCTTTTCTTTCTAATGCTTTTTGCACCAATTCATCAGGAGTGAGGTTTACAAATGCATTGGCTGCATTTGCAACTATGCCATTTAAAATGTCTAGATTAGTCATTTGCTTCGAATTAAAATAGGGTGGCAAATTTACCAAAAAAATCCAAAATACCCATAAAGAAGTTAGATGATTGGGGTTTTAAATTCAAGTTATGCTCTTATTAAGCAAATAATCCTTGTCTTTGACCCATTGGTCTAATTGTTTATACCATTCATTTACTGATGTTTAAGACCCATTGTTTTAACAAAACAAGAAGTGTTATAAGTGATTTAAATCAATTCTAAATTACATTTTCAGCCATTTCAAAGATTAAAACTTATTGAATTGTATTTTCAATTATTCTCCGTTTTTTTGAAATCCCGAATTTTAATGAAAACCAAGCTGGTGATTTTAACTGTTTTGACTGTAATACTTGCTATTGCCGGCATCACTGTATTTCCTAATTTCATTCAACCTTTTTCACCTGAAAATCTCTCTGAATCTATCATCTTACATGAAATAAGAATTCCTAAAACCATAACTGCAATTTTATGTGGTTCGGCCTTATCAGTTTCAGGATTCATCTTGCAACAGCTTTTCAAAAACCAATTGGCAGGTCCCTACATTTTAGGCGTCAGTTCAGGCGCATCCCTAAGTGTTGCAATCACCATCTTAGGTGCCCGTTTCATTCCGGTATTATCTTCCGACATCAGCATACCTATTGCAGGATTCATAGGTGCTTTCGGTATTTTGATGATAGTCCTAATGGTCAGCTCTCGTTTTGGATATGGCCCTATCATATTGTTATTGGGCGTAATCATTGGTCAACTCAGTGGTGCTTTACAGGGATTGTTGAGCTATATGGCCAATCCCGGCGATTTAAAACACTTTACACTTTGGAGCATGGGTTCATTCAGTCAGGTTTTAGACCAAGAA
The DNA here is from genome assembly GCA_036405075.1 of Bacteroidia bacterium. Lineage (GTDB taxonomy): Bacteria > Bacteroidota > Bacteroidia > NS11-12g > UBA955 > JABMMZ01. Next base: position 3,593 of record DASWYG010000103.1, read on the forward strand.
TTGCTACTACTAGGAGCAGGTACATTAATAGGTTTAATTTGGGCTTTTACTTTGATGCCCAATTTAAACATTATGATTCTAGGTGATGATGTGGCCACTACATTAGGTGTGAATACATCAAAAACCTCATTTCAATTGTTAGCCTGTACAGGGTTACTGACTGGACTTTCAACAGCATATTGCGGCCCAATTGCATTTATTGGAATGGCCATACCCAATTTGGTCAAAATGCTGTTCAAAACCTCCAATTATAAAACGTTGTTGATCGCCAATGTGCTGTTAGGTTCCATAATGGCACTGGTAAGTGACATGGTTTCATCATTGAATTTGTCCGGAATGAACATACCGGTCAATGTTACAACAGCCTTAATTGGTGGACCATTTATCATCTATATATTATTAAAAAAGAACCCGGCATGACCTCCATTTTGAAAATAGAGCAACTCATCAGTGGTCGAAATGGCAATGGTTTAATGAAAGCCTTTGATTCTAATATTGAACAAGGTGAATTGCTAATGTTAAGTGGTGCCAACGGCAGTGGTAAAAGTACTTTATTGAAAACGATTGCCGGACTTATCGCACCAATTCATGGCAAGATCTATATCAACGGAACAGCACCGGGAGTAAACTTACAACTAAGCGCCAAGTTACTTGCTTTTGTAAATACTGATAGGGTTAAAGAAGACTTCATTTCAATTGAAGATCTGATAAAATTTGGCACATTCCCATACTTTAATCAAACTGCTGCACCAATGATCAATGAGCACATTGAAAAAGCACTGAATTTGATGAATATTGAGCATTTGAGACATAAAATGCTGAATCGAATCAGCGATGGAGAATGGCAAAAAGCTAATATAGCCAGGGCTTTGGTGCAAAATACACCAGTTGTTTTAATGGATGAACCGGGAGCTTTTTTAGATTATCCTTCTAAAAAAGAGTTGTACAATCAATTGCAAAATATTGCGAAAAAAGAAAACAGGTTGTTCATTGTTTCAACTCACGACATTGAATTGGCTTCAGTTACCGGTACTTTATTCTGGCACATTCAAAATGGAACATTAACAGAATCGAAATCTGCTCCAATTTGGTAGTTCTTTGGTTGGTTCAATTGTTCGATTTTTGGTCCAATTATTGGCATAAAATCCCATTGGTCAAAAGGACTCTTTCCAAATAAATTATTTCATTCAATTTTGTTTCGCTGTCTTATCAACAGTCGTTTTATTTTAAGTTTAATTTCTTGCCCGAAAGAACTTGAAATGAAAATGAAGTGAAAATCGTTGTGAAGTTGAATTGTGTTGCTTGAAGGTTTTCACTTGTATTGGTTCGTCGCGGCTAGAGCGGTTTTAGTCAGGGAATTTCTTTGGCCGTAGACGCAACCAATTTCATTGTGTTTTTTTAGAAAAATGAAAATTGAAAATAAACTAATAGTGATTAATTACTGGCACGGTAAAAACATTTATTGTAGAAATGTACTTGACCATTTGGCCAAAATTAAACTTAAATTCCCAAATGAAAGTGTGAGAATGTTTGCCTTGAATCCATTTGAAAATGAAACATTTATTGAAGATTTCAATCATTTGAACGATTGGATCGAATACATGAAAGATCAAACCGGCACCTATCTTTTTTATCAAATCACCAGATTCCCTTCAATTTTAATATTAACAACCGATGGCAGGATCATTTTTAGACAAGATGGCATAAAGACAAATCATATAAAGCACATCGAGTACTTTTTAAAGAGTTTCTATTTGAGCAATGATCTGGTCAACAATATTACCGAACAGGAAACACCATCCCTATAACAAGGTATTTCTATATCTCAAACCCTTCATCAGGACAATGTCAATACCAGAAATAACTGGCTCTCCCTCACGAATCAAAATTTTCTATTCACCCGAGTGCATAAAACTATAAGGTTAAATAAGTGCTTTGCCTTAACTTTGCAGTAGCAATTCAAGCCATGAACAATCCATATAAAT
>DASWYG010000104.1:0-3221 GCA_036405075.1 Bacteroidia bacterium
CACATATATAAGTCTAAATATTGAACGTAAATATAATTAAATTTAAATTGATTTGTTATTAATAAATGAAGCAATATATCATGAAAATGATGATCTAAAATTAGCAATCGCGTGAAAATAAATTGAATGCAAATACAATTAAAAAAAAACATTTCACATAAAGTGTAAACCTGTTTGTTTTTATAGAAAAATCAGGATAACTGTTCAAATGTTACTATTGTTGTTTCATTCAATAATTGTGATGAATCTATATTCAATAATGATGAGAAGACTGTGTTACCTTTTCACACAATTTTTCAACGAAAAATTAATAAATGTGTAAACCCAAATGAGAGCAAGGGAGATTTGAATTTTCCACACTCTGTGACTATTTCAATGAGGTGAAAATGTATAACTGCAATAACTTTGCATCAAGTTCTTTTTCAAAATTGTTTTGTCTTCACTTCACCCGAAATGAAAAAAAGGGGAACCATGTGTAATTCATGGACTGTGCCGCAACTGTGAGTCCTGCTTCACCGGATAAGTCAGATTACCTTACAAAACATTTTTGTGCTGAGCCTTCGCATCAAAGGTATACGCACCACTGCACGCTTCTCGCCTTCTTAAGGGGAATGCTGTCGTTGTTCGTTTCCTAAAATGCACAAACTGAAAACGAATCAACAGACCGATGAAGAATATGGATAATAATGAAATACTTTTGAAGGAAAACAAAGACCGCTTTGTTATCCTGCCCATCAATTACCCAAAAATTTGGGAGCAATACAAAAGGCATGAAGCCAGTTTCTGGACTGCCGAAGAAATTGATCTTGGAGCAGACATCAAAGATTGGGAAAACCTCAACGATGGTGAAAGACATTTCATTAGTCATGTACTGGCTTTCTTCGCTGCAAGTGATGGCATCGTCAATGAGAATTTAGCAGTAAATTTCATGAGTGAAGTGCAATTACCTGAAGCGCGTTGCTTTTATGGTTTCCAAATCATGATGGAAAACATTCACAGTGAAACCTATGCACTTCTCATCGATACTTTAATAAAAGACCCTCAAGAAAAACACAAACTGTTTCACGCCATTGATACAGTACCGGCTGTTAAGAAAAAAGCTGAATGGGCATTGAAATGGATAGTGAATGGCACCTTTGCCGAACGTCTGGTTGCATTCGCTGCTGTAGAAGGAATTTTCTTTAGCGGCAGTTTTTGTTCCATCTTCTGGATGAAGAAAAGAGGCTTGATGCCAGGATTAACTTTTAGCAATGAACTCATCAGCAGAGATGAAGGATTGCATTGCGAATTTGCTTGCTTGCTCTACGGTATGTTGAATACCAAATTATCTGAAAAACAAGTTACAGATATAATCACTGAAGCTGTAAGCATAGAAAAAGAATTCATCACCGAAGCTTTGCCAGTCGACTTAATCGGCATGAATGCAACACTCATGCAGCAATACATTGAGTTTGTCGCCGACAGATGGTTGTCTGAATTGGGTTACAAAAAGGTATACAATGCCACCAATCCATTCGACTTCATGGAAATGATCTCTCTTCAAGGTAAAACCAATTTCTTTGAAAAAAGAGTAGGGGATTACCAAAAAGCAGGCGTTATGACCGATAAAAGCAACCAGGTTTTTAGTATAGACGAAGACTTTTAACCTCAATTTTCAACCTTAATTTTCAACAACATCAACAACAAACATACATGAGTTACGTAATAAAAAGAAATGGAAAACAAGAAGCTGTAAAGTTCGACAAGGTCACCGCACGCCTTGAGAAATTGAGCTACAGTCTCAGTCCTATGGTCAACGTCATTGACGTGGCTAAAAAAACCATTGAAGGTATCTATGCAGGTGTACCAACTACCGAATTGGATAACTTAGCAGCTGAAACTGCAGCTGCTCTTACCATTGCACACCCTGATTATGCCATCTTAGCCTCTCGTATTGCGGTAAGCAACTTACATAAAAACACCATCAAAAGTTTCTCTGAAACTATGAGAAATCTATATAACTACCGCGATCCTAAAACAGGCAAAAACATGCCTTTGATCGCAGACGATGTGATGGAAATAATTGAGAAAAATGCTGAATTGCTCGACAGTACCATCATTTATGATCGCGACTTTGGTTTCGATTACTTCGGTTTCAAAACACTTGAAAAATCATACCTCCTTAAACTCGACGGTAAAATTGCGGAAAGACCTCAACACATGTACATGAGGGTTGCTGTCGGTATTCACAAAGAAGACATTGATGCAGCCATCGAAACTTATCACCTCATGAGCGAAAGATGGATGACACATGCTACTCCAACTCTATTCAATGCAGGTACGCCTAAACCACAAATGAGCTCATGTTTCCTGCTTACAATGAAAGATGATAGCATTGAAGGTATTTATGATACCCTTAAACAAACAGCCAAAATCTCTCAAAGTGCCGGTGGAATAGGTTTGTCTATACACAACATCAGAGCTACCGGAAGTTATATCGGAGGTACCAATGGCACCAGTAACGGTATCATTCCAATGTTGAGAGTATTCAACGATACTGCCCGTTATGTGGATCAAGGTGGTGGAAAAAGAAAAGGAGCCTTTGCCATTTACCTGGAACCTTGGCATGCAGATGTGTTTGAATTCCTCGACTTAAGAAAAAATCACGGTAAAGAAGAAATGAGAGCAAGAGACTTGTTCTATGCCCTTTGGATTTCTGACCTTTTCATGAAACGAGTTGAAGACAATGGAGATTGGAGTCTCTTCTGTCCAAATGAAGCTCCAGGCTTAAGCGATTGCTGGGGTGCAGAATTTGAAGCACTATACACCCAATACGAAAAAGAAGGCAGAGCAAGAAAGACCATTAAAGCTCAAGACCTTTGGTTTGCCATCATTCAATCACAAATTGAAACCGGTACACCTTATATGCTCTATAAAGATGCTGCCAATGGCAAAAGCAATCAACAAAACCTTGGTACAATCAAAAGCAGTAACCTGTGCACTGAGATCATGGAATACACAAGTCCTGATGAAGTGGCAGTTTGTAACCTCGCTTCTTTGGCTTTACCAAGATTTGTTATAGATGGAAATTTCGATCACCAAAAATTATACGATGTCACTTATCAAGTCACTAAGAACTTGAACAAGATCATCGACAATAACTATTACCCGGTTGAAGAAGCTAAAAACTCTAACCTCAGACACAGACCAATTGGTTTAGGTGTTCAAGGTTTGGCAGATGT
>DASWYG010000105.1:0-3053 GCA_036405075.1 Bacteroidia bacterium
CAATATGAAGCATTTGAAACGGAAAATGAATCTTCAATCGTATTTAAAAACAACAACAAAAGGTATTATTTTTCTAGAGATGGAAATCCAATTGGCAAGCAGAAGGTAAAAGGCGTTTTGAAACCCTTGAGTGACGAGCTGTTCATGGAAACCATCGGAGGACAAAGTAAAATCTATCTGAAGAATGGAGATATCTATAAAAAGAAAAAATTCTCAGATGGATTGCTCGAGAGAAACGACACCATATTCTCGATATCTAAACGAAGGATTCAAGTTTATTACAATTCAAAAAAAGCAATGACTGTGAATCATACCGGAGGATTTAAAAGCATTGATCGCGGAAATTTTGAGTTTATTAAGGATAAATCTCTCCGAATTGCAGGCTCTGAACTGTTTGTTATTCCTGAATCTTTTAAATTGCTCTATCCAATGGTATTTAATCAAAATGCTAGGTCTTTTAGATTGTATTACCCTAAAAATGGAAATTACAGTGTGGTCAATAAAAACATGGTAGATTGTTACAGACTGAATGCTTTTATCATTAAACATAGGTTTGGCAATGAAAATGGAATTAATTTCTATTCACTTTCAGATAGTTTGGGGAACTTGCACAGTGATTTTTTGTTCACCAATCTCAAATATGTCGGAAACGATCTTTTCTCCGCATCCTACAAAAATGAATACAACATATTAGTGACAGGTTTGATGAACCGTTTTGGTATTTGGGTGGTTCAACCCAAGTTTGGAGACATCAATAATTTTACTGAAGGTTTTTCAACATACAGCATCAGCAATCAATTTTATTTTGCAGATGCTACCGGACAATTGGTGACACCACAGCTCTTGGATGAAATTAAAGATTCCAATGGTTACTTGTTGTTGAACTCTGATACTGAAATGGCCTGGTGGCACCCTAAAAAGGGTTGGTTAACCAAATTTGAGGATTGAGCAAACTGTGACCAAAGTCTTTTTTTATCCTGATTATTTCATTCAAATTTGCAATTAGAATGAAATATGTTCGAAATCTAGTCGCAGTTTCTTTGGTGCTTGTTTGTGTGTTATTGGTCATTTCTGCTAAAAAGAAGGAAAGTCGTTTACCACTTATCACTAAAATCGAACTTGGTCAAAAGTTGTTTTTTGAAAAAGCACTGTCTTTGGATTCATCTATTTCTTGTGCTTCCTGCCATATCCCGACTTATGCATTTTCTGATACTGTTGCACTTAGTAAAGGGGTAAATGGCAGACTAGGATTGCGAAATGCACCTTCTGTCATGAATGTCAAATTCAGAGATAAGTTCTTTTATGATGGCAGGGCGAATGATATTTTTGACCAAATTCACTTTCCGGTAGAAGATCCAAATGAAATGAATCTGAATTTTGAAGAAGCTATTAAAAGATTAAATGGATCAGATTTTTACGTTGAAGCATTTAAGAACCTTTATGGACGAGTTCCTGATAAATCGAATGTTGCCGATGCAATATCTGAATTTGAGAAGAGTCTGGAATCATCTGAAACGCCCTTTGACAGGTACATGAATGGGCAGGAAAATGCCTTGAATGAGTCGGAAAAGAGGGGAAGGGAAATTTTTTTAGCAGATGAATCCCACTGTTTTGATTGTCATTTTGGACCTGATTTTACCGGGGATGAATTCAGGAATATCGGACTTTTTGACGGTATCGATTGGAAGGATGTCGGCAGATTCAAGATAACCGGAGACAGTTCGGATTTGGGAAAATTTAAAGTACCCGGATTAAGAAATGTTGGGGTTACAGGGCCGTATATGCATGATGGTCGATTTAAAACCTTGAAAGAAGTTATTGAATATTATAACGATCCAAGAAAAGTGGTGAAAAATCCAATTAACATGGACACGGTTTTATTGAAACCTTTGAATTTGAATGAACAACAGAAAACCGATTTATTGAATTTTCTATTGAGTTTAACCGATGACAGATTCAAAAACAGATAGTGAAATATAAATATATCGCTTGATTCTACGCGGTATTTGTGTTAATATTGAGGCGATGAAAGTCAAAGACATTTCAGCTCTAATAGAATCGATAGCTCCACCACAATTTCAAGAAAACTACGACAATGCAGGACTCATTGTGGGGCATCCTGATGATGAAATCAGTGGCGTGATGTTAAGTTTAGATGTAACTGAGGAAGTTATAGATGAAGCGGTTCGCAACAATTGTAATATGATTCTGGCACATCACCCTATTATTTTCAAGGGTTTAAAGCGTCTCAACGGGTCAAACTACGTAGAAAGAACTGTTATCAGTGCAATAAAAAAAGGGGTTGCAATTTATGCAGCACATACCAATTTGGACAATGTATTGATGAATGGCGTGAATCAAAAATTTGCCTCTAAGCTGGGATTGAGATCAGTGAAAATTTTACAACCTAAAGTAGGTATACTCAGTAAAATTCAGGTTTATGTTCCGGTTTCTCATCTTGATTTGGTGCGTGAAGCCATGTTTGCTGCCGGAGCCGGACAGATAGGTAATTATTCAGAATGTGGATTTGAGGTTGAAGGTCTAGGTTCATTTAAACCGGGGACTGAAGCGGAGCCATTTTCAGGTACTATTGGAGTTAGAGAAAATGCTCAGGAGATTAAATTCGAAACTTTGGTTCATAATCACTTGATTAATAAAGTGATAAAAGCAATGTTATCGACTCATCCGTATGAAGAAGTGGCGCATGAGATTATAGGGTTGTCGAATGAGGACCCAAATACCGGTTCGGGCGTAATAGGTGAATTGGAAACTGAATTAACTGAGCAGGATTTTTTGGCATTATTGAAGGATAAACTGTCATTAAGATCGATAAGGCATACCACAACCGGAGGGAAAATAAAGAAAGTAGCCTTATGCGGTGGTTCAGGCAGCTTTTTAATAGGAACGGCAAGAAGGGCAGGAGCGGATGCTTATGTAACCGGAGATATCAAGTATCACGAGTATTTTGATGCTGAAAAGGACCTTACACTTTGTGACATTGGGCATTATGAATCTGAAATTTCGACATTGGAGATATTTTATGATAAAATTAA
>DASWYG010000106.1:0-9616 GCA_036405075.1 Bacteroidia bacterium
ATAATTGACATAGGCATTTTTATAATCGTTGGTTTTATCGATGCCTTCTTCATAAACCTTATCAATGTACCAAGTATTCACGGCTCTGGCCTTTTTAGATCTGAGGCTCATATTTGGACCATCTTCATATTGACAGCCCAGATAAAAGAGTGAAACAATGGTATAAATGGTTAAATTAAATTTTGTTGTCATTTTTAGCAAGATTTACAAATTTAACTCATTTGTCTGATTTTTTTGTTTTATTTGAAGCAATTAATTAAACAAGTTATATGAATTTTTTAGTCATTTTAGGTGCTTCATTAGTATCCCTGCCTGTGGGGTTCATTTGGTACCACAAAAAAGTTTTTGGCACCGCATGGATGAAAGCCATTGGTGTTACAGATGAGGAAAAAATGAAAGAAGGTGCCAAAATGGGTTTGATCTTCGGATTGACCATTTTATTTTCAATGATGTTCACCACAATTCTCTCCACTATGGTGATTCATCAATCGGGCATTTATTCCATTCTTCAAGGTATTGAAATTGGAGACAAACCTTTGATCGAATTAAATGTTAATGGTCAATCCATCGATTGGATGAATCGTTTCAGAACCTTCAAACACGGCATGCTGCATGGCTTCCTTTTAAGCATCTTCTTTGTGTTGCCTATTATTGGCACCAATGCATTGTTTGAAAGACGCAGCTTCAAATACATTGCTATCACTACAGGTTATTGGATGATCAACCTGATGATCATGGGTGGAATTATTTGTGCTTGGGCTTAAAAATTATCATTAAAGGACTATTGAGGTATTACTTCCAATAATTTAATCCCTTTCCCATTTTCGACTTTTCCTACCCGGTCTGTAAAAGATACGGGCATTTTCTTTTTTTGCCTTTTTTATAAGTCGTTTTCTGAGCAATTTGGGATAAAAGAATTTAAACACCATGTGACGGCGTTTCATTTTGGGTAAAATTTCAGCGGCAGACAGAAGATCATAGGCTGCAGAGGCACATCTCATCCCAAAAAAGGCGTACTCATATTCAGCAGAATCGAGTCTGGATCGACAAATGGAATCGAGTGTTAGCCTTTGATTTGAATCGATTTCGAAAGCAAGCAATAAATATCGGCTGCGGGCTGTATCAAAAATAAAATCCCCATCCGTTTCCATTACAAAAGCAGAATTGACTGTTCGTCGAGGAAAAACCCTTACCCCATTATGTGGAACAAAACTTATAAATGCTTGATTGTAACTGACACTGACATGACCGCCGTGTATACCACCAAACCAATTTGACTCCGTGTTCACCTTGGGTTTTGATCCATAAACGAACAAAACATAAACTGAATCGGATGCGAACGCAGAAAAACTTAAAAACAAAAAGACCACGCATATAGTTTTCATATATGCTTAATGCCTTAACCCAACAATAAGTAAATAATGGTATTAAAAAAGTCTTAAGATTGATTTTTACTTCTCATTGAAGTAAGCTTTCAGTTCGATGGCTTCATCGGGTTTTAATTTTCCAGCCATTACCAAACGAACTTGTCTTCTGCGCATTGCTCCATCATACTTCTGTTGCTCCGCTTCGGTTTCTGGTATAATGGCAGGAACAGCAATTGGACGATTTCTTGAGTCGATTGCAACAAATGTGTAATAGGCATCGTTGCACTTGTATTTTTCGCCTCTTGGGATATTTTGAGCAAACACTTCTATGTACACTTCCATACTGGTTTTAAAGGAACGTGTCACATAAGCTTCTAAGGTCACCACATCACCTAGTTGAATGGCCTCTTTAAACGAAACACCATCCACACTGGCTGTAACAACTACACTATTAGAGTGTTTTTGAGCTGAAATTGCAGCAACTATATCCATCCAATGGAGCAATCGTCCTCCCATTAGATTATTGAGAGTATTGGTATCGTTTGGCAATACCAGTTCGTTCATCACCGTGTATGAATCAGAAGGTTTTTTAGATATGGTGGTGTCTTGCATGCGAATTATTATCGACTGCAAAACTACTCTATTTTATTGAATTGAACAGAGTGAAATTGAGCAAGTTCAGTTATACGGCAATAGAACGGATTTATTCGCTTACTCCCAAAGCCATTTGCTTTTTGTTTTAGGTTTAAGACCAAAAGGCACAATCGTATTGTGGGCAATGAATTCTACTGCTTCATCCAAATCATCTGTTACCATGAAAAGATCTGAATCTTCAGGGCTTATTGTACCATTCTTTTTCATGTCTTCAATGTATTCGAGTAGTTTGGCGTGGTATTCCCTTCCAAAAATAACGATTGGATACTTTTTTATCATTGTAGTTTGAATCAGGGTAAGGACTTCAAAGAGTTCATCCATGGTTCCAAATCCACCCGGCATAGCGACCAATCCATAGGAGTATTTAAGTAAAAGTACTTTTCTAACAAAAAAGAACCTGATATTGGTAAATTTTTGAAGATAAGGATTAGGTTCTTGCTCGAAAGGCAAAACGATGTTACAACCAACTGATTTACCACCAATTTCCATGGCTCCTCTATTGGCTGCTTCCATAATACCCGGACCTCCACCTGTCATAATGGTGAATCCTTTTTTGGCAATTTTTGCAGACAATTGTCTTGCACTTTCATAATGAGGGTGTCCTTCTTTGAATCGGGCTGATCCAAAAACTGTTATACATGGACCAACGAAATGGAGTACCCTGAATCCTTTTACAAATTCGAATACGACTTTTACCGTAAAAACAAAATCTTTCCAACGCGACTGTGGCCCTTCAAGAAATTTGATCTCTTCTTTATTAAATATTTGTTTACTCATTGATTATTCTTCAAATTCATCTGCTTCTAATACCACTTCTTCCAGCTCCTTCTTAGGATTCAAACCGCGTTCGAAACTCAATATCAGCGATGGCAGAACAAACAAATTGCTGAACATTGCCACTAGAAGTGTGATGGAGGTCAATGCGCCTAAAGCGACTGTACCCTGGAAGTTAGAAAACGTAAAAATGATGAATCCAAAAAACAAAACCACAGAGGTATATATCATACTCATGCTCATTTCTCTCACAGTTGTAGAGAGCATTTGATCTACCTTTTTTCCACCTGCTTTTAATTCGTGCCTGAATTTTGTAAGGAAGTGAATGGTATCATCTACTGCAATACCAAAAGCTATACTGTATACAAGAATGGTTGAGGGTTTTAGCGGTACGCCAAAATGCCCCATCAAACCACAGGTGATGATCAAAGGAATCATATTGGGTATCAATGAGACCAAGATCATTTTAAATGAGGTGAACAATACTCCCATCAACAAGGCAATGATGATAAATGCTAAAATTACACTTTGCACCAAACTCGAAACCAAGTATTTATTACCTTTTAAGAAGATGATGGAAGTGCCTGTTACTTTAACGTCATAATCTTCAACCGGAAATATTTCTTTTATGATACCTCTTACTTCATCTGTGATTTCTTCCATTTTTACTGAACCCACATCAGCCATTTGAATACTGATACGGGCTTTTGAAAACGAACTGTCAACCATTGATTTCAAGAGGCTCTTCTCTCCTTTTACACTTGGAAAATAGCCAGCCATTTCTCCTAAATCAAGATTGCTGGGCAAACGGTAATAACCTGGTTCACCATAGTGCCAAGATTGATTTGCAAAATTAACGATCTCCACAATTGACATAGCTCTTGAGAAATCAGCTTGCTTTTCGAGCTTCTTTTGGAGTTTGTAGATTTTTTGTAAGGTCACAGGATTTTTCAAACCATCGGCTTCCCTTGTGTCAATGATGATCTCAAAAGGCATTACACCTTTAAAATTATCTTGCATGAACATCAGATCCTTGTACAACTTATCTTCATGTGGCACATCATCTACCATGTAAACCAATGGTTTCAATTTGAAAATACCCATAATGGATATAACCACCAATGCAAGAGCGAAAAAGTAAATTCTCTTCCTTCTGTTGAATACCATGTGATGAATCCAATCGACAATGGCCAAAACTTTCTTATTTTCGAGGTGTTTGGTTTGTTTTACACTCGGAGCTTTAAGGAAACTGAACATCACCGGTATCATTGTTAATGAAATAACAAATACTGAAGCAACACTCATAAATGCCACCACTCCGAATTGTTTGAGAGGCAAAGTTTCTGTAAAATAAAACACGCCAAAACCGATTGCAGTAGTAGAATTGGTAAGAACAGTTGCAGTTCCTACTCTGGAGACAACACGCGACAAAGCTTTGATCTTATTGTTGTGACGAGTATACTCATCGTGGTATTTATGAATGAGGTAAATACAGTTGGGAATTCCAATAACAATCATTATTGCAGGTATAAGACCTGTTAACAACGTTACTTTGTATTGGAACATTCCAATCCAACCCACACTCCAAATAACGGAAATAAAAACGACCATTAATGGCACCATGAGATTGGGTACACTTTTGAAGAAAAACAAAAGCAAACCAGCTGTTACAACCAGGGCCAATATGGTAAAAAAACCAAGTTCGTCTTTTACTTTAGTGGCCAGAATGTGTCGTACATAAGGTAAACCACTGTAGTGCAATTCCAGATGATTGTCTTTGGCAAAAGTCTCACACTTTGCATAAATAGAGTCAATCATTGGTGTCCTGTCCTTGCTGTCAAGCTTTTGTTTGTCAATGCTGACAGCGATGATTGAAGTATTTGAATCGGGATTATAGATGAGTTTTCTGTAAAACTTAAGTTCAGAGACCAATACTTTCATTGAATCCACTTGTTCTTGGGTCAATTCAGAGACTGCAATAGGCCTTAGATCAAACTTTTGAGTTGAGTCGTTTCTGATCAGGTTGTAAATGTTGGCTACTGAGAGAACATCTTGTACACCATTGATTTTATCGATGTCACGCCCGAGCTTGTTCAAGCTGTTGAACATTTTCTCATGAAACAGGCTATCGGTTTTAAATCCTATGATGAGTTTGTTACCATCATCGCCAAACTCTTCTTTAAACTTCTCGTATTCTATATATTCCGGATCATTCTGAGGCACAAGCTTTTGCATGTTGTAGGCCAATTCGGCCTTTGATGCAAAAAACCCCATCATAACTGTAATTCCCAATATAGCACAAAGTACGTAAATCCTGTTGCGGAGGATAAGGGTTGCAATTTTCTCCCACATGTTTTGAATAAAAATGCAAAAGTAAAGTTTTTTAACAACTTTGAAACGATATGATAATGGTCAATTTCCAATTGAATGCAGAAGAATTGTCATCAAATACCCTTCAATTTTACATTTAAATGAATCAGCTATGGCTTCAAATAATTAAATTTGCAATGAACATTCACGAAATGGCCATTTTTTTAAATTCATATAATAAAATTGTATCTGTTCAGTTTAGGAGCTGTATGTCTATCAGAAACGCCTTAATTGTAATTACCCTCTTATCTGTTACAAACACTTTCGCATATAATCCCCCTACCCCATTGGGCGGTTGGAGAATTCACTTACCTTACAAAAACATCAATTGTATAGAAGAGACCCCTGATAAAATATATTGTGCAGCTGAATTTGGCATGTTTTCTTATGACAAGGCTGATGGCACTACAGAAAGACTTTCTCCTATCAATGGTTTCAGTGGCTATTTGGTTGAAGACCTTGCTTATGATGAGAACAGCGGCACCTTGATCATTGCTTATACCGACTGTAAGATCGAATTGATCCGAAACAAGACCATTACGAAAAATGACGACATTTTCAGTAAAACCATTTTGGGTGCAAAAAAGATCAACCACATCAACATCATTGGCAATATTGCTTATTTGTCTACCACATTCGGACTATTAGAATTTGACTTTATTAAAAATGAAATTCGAAATTCATACCTCAACATAGGACCCGGAGGAACAGTGATCAACATATCATCGAGCAGTGTTTTAAACGACAGCCTGTTCATTACAACCAGCACCGGAATTTACAGAGGTAGCCTGAACAGCAATGTCAACCTTGGCATATCAAGCAATTGGATATTGGCAAAATCGGCCAATATTGGCGCCGGTCACATGGCAGCATACAATGGTATGTTGTTTGCCGAAATAGATTCACAAATTTACAATTACAAAAACAATGCATGGGCAATCTACGACCCTACGCCTAAGGCCATTGTTACGAATATCAATGTCAATCACAACAAATTGTTGATCGGTGTATACAGTAAATACATCATCACAGAGGACATTAATGGCAACAAAACATATACCCCGGTGAATGTATTGAATGAATGTTTGCTTGAGAGTAGTGGCAATTATGCCTATGCAAGTCCAATTAATGGTTTGGCAAGGATTGTTGATGGCAATGAATTTTATTACTACCCAAATGGCCCAAGCTCAAACAGCAGTTTCAATATCTTTACTGCATACAACAAGTTGTGGGTTACCTCCGGCAGTATACGGGTTACCACTTATGCGCCTACATTCAACGGATATAAGTACTACAATTTCAATGATTTTGAATGGGTAAGTTCCAACAATACCCCTCTGACATTACCTCTTTATGATTATACCCATGCCTGTTTTCAAAAAAGCACCAACAGACTTTATATTGGCACTCATGGAAAAGGGTTATTGCAAATGAACAATGGGGAACCAACAAAGGTTTGGGATGAAAACAATTCACCACTAAAAGGCAGGGCAGGTATTTATACCATCATATCCGGATTGGCCTCTGACAGTAGGAACAATTTGTGGATCAGTAATTTTGATGTCGACAGTTGTTTGCACATGCTTAGTACTTCCGGCAAATGGACATCTTATAAATTACCTACTCAGATGGCAGGTAAGATAGCCATTGACAGCCGAAACAATAAGTGGATTCTTACGCCAAAAGCTTCCATTGGCATCATTGCTTTTAATGACAAAAACACCGCAGACCCAAATGATGATATAGTTGTACAAATAAACACGAACAAAGGCAGCGGAAATTTACCGTCAAGCAATGTCAATGATATTGCATTTACCAAAAGTGGAGAATTGCTTATAGGAACAGATCAGGGATATGTGAAAATAAGAGCTCCCTCTAATGCCTTCAACCCTAATGCAAAAAGCGGTGACTATGATGCTCAAAGGGTGATTGTTTCAGTTGAAACCGGCACCAATTTAGGTGGATATTTGTTGGGCAGTGAAGTCATTAATTGCATAGTAGTTGATGGCGGAGACAGAAGATGGTTTGGCACCAACAGAGGCGCTTGGCTCTACGACAGCGACGGTGAAACGCTATTGCAACATTTCACAAAAGACAATTCCCCGTTGATGTCAGACAATGTAACTTCAATTGGTATCTATGAAAACACAGGTGAGGTATTTTTTGGCACCGATCAGGGAATAGTATCTTTCCGTTCAGATGCTTTACCTCCAAGCAAAGAATTAAGCGATTTAAAAATATATCCAAATCCTGTAAAACCTGAATACAATGGAGAAATCTCTATTACAGGTATGCCTGATAATACCCTGGTAAAAATCACCGACATCAATGGACGTTTGGTGAATCAAATATATTCAAACGGAGGTATGGCCGTGTGGAGTGGCAATAACTTTGATGGCATTAGAGTAGCTACAGGTGTGTATCTGGTATTTTGCATCAATCAGGACGGCACTGAGACTCAGGCCGGTAAAATCCTTTTCATCAATTGACATGCTGAATAAAACCAGAGGAATTGTTATACGCACCATCAAATATGGAGAAGCTTCTGCTATTTGCAACATTTTAACAGAACAACACGGTTTACTGGGGTTTCATATTCCTTCTGCTTTTAAACCAAAATCAAAATTCAGCATTTCCTATTTCCAAACATTAAATGCTGTAGAGATCAGTTTCAATTACCGCAAAACTTCCGGTTTACAAAAAATAAGTGATGTCACTTGTCATTCATATCCTGATTTAAGCAAATTCAATCAACAAGCCATTTACCATGTCATCTGTGAGTTGTTGCAACAAACGGTCAGGGAGAATGAAATCAATCAAAATCTATTCAATTACCTGTACAATGAGACCCTTCCCGGCATCAATCACGATCTTCATTTTTGGCAACTGCCATTCGTCATGTTAAATGTTTTGTATCATTATGGTTGTGCGCCCAACATCGATACTTATTCTGAAGGACATTGTTTGGATTTACAAAACGGTATTTTTCAGGATGAATTCAAGCCAACCAAACAAGTTTCTGATGCTTCTACTTCATCCATCATATATGAAATGATGCGAAATGGCATCAGTCACTTGAATCAAGACACAATGGCCAGACAAAAGCTTATTAGGGACTTGATCACTTATTACCGTTTGCATATCAACGACTCATTTGACTTAAAGAGTTTAGACATTTTGACTCAGGTTGCTAGGTAAAGAGACGAAAGGCAAAAGTGAAAAGATAAAAGACCAAAGATAATAGACTGTTTAGAAGTTCTGTATGAGCATTAACTAGCATGATCAAACTATTCATTTGAATTGCTGTGCTTCACTTTCCTCTTTCAACTTTTCACTTTACTCTTTTCTCTTTCAACTTTCCTCTTTACATTCGAACTGTGTTTGATGGATTCAGGTCATACATTGGTCAACTTATTCAGCTCAACTCAAAAGAGCTTGAAGCGATAGAACGCAAATTCACGTTCAGACAAGTACCCAAGAAATTTAAATTGGTAGATGAAGGTGAAATTGCACATGAACTCTATTTTGTTGTTAAAGGTTTGCTTAGACTTTATTACAACAAAGACGGCGAGGAAATTACCGGTTTCATTTTCAGAGAAAATCTATTCGCGAGCAGTTACGACAGTTTTTTAAGACAATCTCCAAGCATTCAGACTTTGGAAACATTAGAAGATTCTGATTTGATGGTCATTACCAAAACAGACATGGAAGAGTTGTATGAATTGGTGCCCAAAATGAACATTTTGACTCGGAAAGTAGCTGAGCAAAGGTTCATCAATTCACAAATGATTCTTTCTTCTTTTATACTTGACAGCCCCGAAGAACGCTATAGGAAATTTGAACTTCACAACAAAGATCTATTGCTTAGAGTGCCCCAACATATTATCGCTTCCTATTTGGGCATAACACCTGTATCGCTGAGTAGGATACGAAAAAGAGTAAAATAATTTACTGTCTCCAACTCCTTTCGAAAATCTTAACAATTGTTAACGGTTCATTGTTGAACCAGACTGTAGTTTTGCATCATGAAAACAGAGAAAAAAATTCAAACAGAGATCATCATCAATTCTACTAAAGAAAAAATTTGGAAGATCCTCATCGACACTGATAAATACAAGGAATGGAATCCATTCATTGTTTCAATGTCCGGAAAGATAAAAGAAGGAGAAAGACTGGTCAATGTGATGAAAAATGGCGAAGGCACCATCACATTTAAACCCAAAGTGCTTAAAGTTATTGAGAATGAATATTTCGAATGGATGGGCAATTTGATTGTACCGGGTTTATTTGACGGTCAACATTATTTCAAACTGGAGGACATTAGACCTGGACAGGTAAAGTTGACCCATGGTGAAAATTTCAAGGGCTTGTTTTCAGGCATGATACTCAGAAAAATTGGTGATGAGACCAAAACCAAATTCATTGCCATGAACAATGCGATCAAGCAGAAA
>DASWYG010000107.1:0-5193 GCA_036405075.1 Bacteroidia bacterium
TGACTGATAACAAATTACACAAAAGTCCGGAACCACTCAGCAGGGAGTATTTCAGAGACTACATGATGTTGAGCAAATTTCGACTCAGTACTTCTGTAGTTGGTACAACCTTGATCGCTTATTTCATGAGTGTTCAAATCAATAGTTTTTTAGATTTTGAGTGGATGAAGTTTTTTGGATTAGCTGTTGGTGGTATGCTTGTCGTTGCAGCATCTAACGGATTCAATCAGATCTATGAAAAGGACACTGACAAATTGATGTCCAGAACTCAAAATAGACCACTGGCCGATGGAAGAATGAGTGTCAATGATGCCATGATATTTAGCGTGGTTTGTGCTGTTTTGGGCCTATTGGTTTTATTGTTTTTTGTAAATCCCAGAGCTGCTTTCCTGAGTTTAGTCTCCATATTTGTTTATACATTGGCATATACACCGATGAAAACAAAGACCCCTTTTGCAGTTTTTGTAGGAGCAATTCCTGGAGCTTTACCCCCTGCAATTGGTTGGGTAGCCGGAGTAGGTAATATAGATTTCGTAGCAATATTCTTTTTTGTTCTTCAATTGTTCTGGCAGTTTCCGCATTTCTGGTCGATCGCCTGGATGTTGGAAGATGATTACAGAAAAGCCAATTATACCCTTTTGCCGGATTATGAAGGCAGAACCAAGAAGAATGCCAGCAGAATTGTCCTCTATTCATTTTATTTGTTATTGATATCAATGTATCCTGTATTTGCAACAGATTTTTGCACTTACTATGCATTGTTTATCATTGTGCCAATGGGGCTATTTCTCATTTACAAGTCTTTTCTGCTCAGAAAGGATCTCAGTGTTCAAAGTGCTAAGAAATTGATGTATGCAACGCTTTTGTACATGCCTCTGGTACTTTTAAGTTACCTTTTATAATTCGAATATGAAGTCAGTAGTTCAAGCCAATATGTCTAACAAAAAGAATCTTTTTAATGAAAAAACCTTCATCGTATGGTTGTTCATTGTTGCCAGTACAATGCTTTTTCTAGCATTCAGCAGTGCATATTGGGTGCACAAAACAGACGGAGTAAACAACAAAGCGTGGTTTGTTTTCGAACTGCCATTCCAATTTTGGGTAAGTACCGCTATTGTTGCTGTATCAAGTGTTTTTATGCAATTGGCTTTCAAAGCAGCTAAGAACGATGATGTTTACAAAGTGCCTTCATTGCTAACCATTACTTTGGTTTTGGGTATTGGATTCGCTGTTTCACAAATCTCGGCATGGATCAGTATGACCAATCAGGGATTTTATTTTTCCAATAAAAATCCGGGTGAGATTTCAATCTCCTTTCTTTATGTGATTCCAGGAGTGCATCTTGTTCATATTCTGGGTGGTTTGATTTTACTGATTGTGGGTATTGTCAAAGCTTCCAGACTTGAAATTCATAAAAAGAACCTCACATTCATACAAATTTGCAAAACTTATTGGCACTTTTTAGGAATTGTCTGGATTTTCTTAATTTTATTCCTTTATTTCGCGTAGTAAAAAAAGATACAAAGCAAAATGTCAGATTCAACAACAGTGTCAACATCAAGCATTTGGGCCGGTGGTCGTTCCCCATTCAACGTGAGTTACGGTAAACTCATGATGTGGATTTTCCTCCTTTCAGATGCATTTACATTTTCTTCATTGCTGGTAGGATACGGTGCTATCAGGTTCAGTTATGCCGGAAGTACAACTCCTTGGCCAGATCCTGCTAACGTGTTCAACCACTTCCCGTTCTTGCACGGTTTGCATTTGCCTTTGCTCTTTGTGAGTTTAATGACCTTTATCCTGATCTTTTCATCTGTAACGATGGTATTAGCGGTTGAAGCCGGTCACAGAAATTCTAAAAGTGAAGTATCTAAATACATGTTCCTAACCATCCTTGGTGGTGCAGCTTTCTTAGGTTGCCAAGCTTGGGAATGGACTCAATTCATAGGTGAAGGTGGAAGGTTGGATTCAAATATGTTTGGCCTTACCAAAGAAGCAATGACCAAAGCAGCGTCTCTTGGTTTTGGAGATCATGTGCATTGGGAAGCGGCAGATAGAATGCCAGGTCCGGTTCCATTCGCCTCATTGTTCTTTATCGTAACTGGATTCCACGGTTTTCACGTATTGAGTGGTGTTGTCATCAACATCATCATTTGGTTGAATGTCGTTGCCGGCACTTACGAAAGAAGAGGCCACTACGAAATGGTTGAAAAAGTTGGTTTATACTGGCACTTTGTAGACCTCGTTTGGGTTTTCGTTTTCACTTTCTATTACCTCATCTAATTAACACTAAATACTTTTGCAGATATGAGCAATCATCACACACCTAATCACGGAGAATATATTCCTGAAACCTATGTGCCACATGCAGAATCGCATGGTACCAAAAGCTTGTGGAGAACCTTCTGGATCCTATTGCTTATCACAGTAGTCGATTTCATTATCTATTTTGCTTTCGGTCATAGTTTAGGCAGAAATCTTGTTTTCGTTGCCTTCGGTATCGTTAAAGCCATTCTCATCGTTGGTATCTTCATGCACTTGAATTATGAAGCCAAATTCCTCCGATACATGATAGTGCTTCCCGCTATCGTTTTCCTATCTTATCTGGTATGGTTCCTTTTAGTAGAAGGTAATTATGTCAGTATCGTTAAGTACGTACTCTAATACAAATGTCTCAAGATATTAAAAAAAGCCCAACATGGAAAGTGTTGGGCATTTTGTTTTTATTGATAGGCTTGCCCACTATCTGGGTCATGATCAATAAAACAGGTAAGCACTATGCCAAATCACTCCCTATTTATTTTGAACGAGAATTAGGCCCTAATGGAGATACCATCTATCATACCATTGAGGACTTTAAACTTGTCAACCAAAATGGCGATAGCGTTACTCTGGCTACCTTTAAAAATAAGATACTATTGGTGAGTTTCTTTTTTGCTTCATGTGAAACTGTGTGTCCCGCTATGAACAGTTACATTGGAACCCATATTTACAGGGAATTTGAAAAAGATACCAATGTAGTGTTTTTAAGTTTTTCGGTTGATCCCAAAAACGACAGCCCTTCAGTCTTAAAAGCTTATGCTAAAAATCTGAGTGCAGGACCCAGTTGGCAATTCCTAACTGGATCCAAAACTGTGATTTACAATTTGGCCCATGAAAGCTTCAAGATCCCCGGTTCTGAAGACGAACACCAAGGATTGTTTCACAGCAACAAGATCGTCATTGTAGATAAAGAAAGAAGAGTAAGAGGTGTGTTTGATACCGGTGGTCAGAATGAGAAAACCAATACAAATGATGCTGTCAGAGCACTTGAATATGAATACAAACAAATTAAAGATAATCCCAAAAAACGATAAGTTGGCCAATGTGGTCATCTTAACATTGTCTGCCGTGGTTTTCCTTTTAGTAGTGGCTATGAGGAAGTACAAACTCCCTATTGAATTGCCTTTTGATACGCATGTTTTTCCTGCGATCAGTGCTTTTTTAAATTCAGTGGTTTCAATACTCTTGTTGTTTGGGCTATATTTTGTTAAAAATAAAAATTTTGTCAAACACAAGCAAACCATGCTGGCGGCAGTTTATTGCTCCATTGCGTTTTTATTGACTTATGTGTCATATCATTTTACCACTGTTGAAACACTTTATGGTGGTACAGGTGCTGTAAAAGTGATTTATTATATCATACTGTTCAGTCACATCGGATTGGCTGGCATTATTTTACCATTTATCTTGTATGCCGTATACAGAGGTCTAACAGGGGAATATCAAAAACATAAAAAACTCACAAAATTGGTTTGGCCGGTTTGGTTTTATGTATCAGTAACCGGTGTTGTGGTTTATTTTATGATCGCACCATATTATGCATAATTCAATGTTGTGCAATGACATCTGTCATCCTAATTAATGTAGATATTTCTGTTTCAGTCGAATTAAAAACTATAAATTTGCAGTATGATTAGAAAAGCGCTCGTTTTTTTTATCTTATCTATCCTGACATTTACTGAAATTGCAGCACAGTGCCCTATGTGTAAGGCCAGTGTTGAAAGCAGTCAATCGACAGGTGCCAAAAGTGTAGGCATGGGTTTGAATATTGGTATTCTTATTTTACTTGTATCCGTTTATGTCATTTTGTTCTCTGTTGGTATAATGTGGTACAAGAACTATAGAAGGAATCAAATGAATGAATATGCCAACTAAGGCCCCTTCTACCTTTTTCAGTATTCTTTCTTGCAAGTGTCCAAGATGCAGATCGGGAAAAGTGTTTCCATATCCGGCTATGGATTTTAGGTTTCATAAAACCAATGATTATTGCCCTAAATGCAACCTTAAATTTGAACATGAAACAGGTTTTTTCTGGGGTGCCATGTACATCAGCTATGCATTTAGTACTGTTATCATGATAGCCTTTGGAATAGTGGCCATCAACAGCGACTGGAGTTTTTCTCAAATACTGTGGGTGCTGATTCCTCTTGTATTGTTTCTCACACCCTTTTCTTACAGATATTCAAGAATCTTTCTTCTGTATTTCATTTCTCCGAACAGAAAATTCGATTCAAAATACCTCAATTAAACCTTTGGTCTTTCAAAGTGTCATACTGAAAAATCATATCAGTATGAAAAAATTAGTATTTAGCATTCTTGCAGCGATAGTTGCAATTAGCGCATCAGCAAAAGATTCGACCAAGGTTAAAATGAATCCTGAACAAAAGGCAAATAAACAAGCCGATCGTTTAAAAACAGAATTGTCATTATCAGATGATCAGAGGAATAAGACCTATACAGCCATTCTAGATAGGATTAATAAAGTAGATGCCATAAAGGCTAAGTACAAGGACAGTGCTAACAAAAAAGGTATGGGCAAGGAAATACAATCTGTTAAAACTGAATTCGACAACACATTGGCAACTTTCCTAACCGGCGAACAAATGACGAAATACAAAGAGCTTGAAAAAAAGAAAAAAGATAAAATGAAGGCTCATCGCAAGGAAAAGAAAGGTAGACAAAATGATTCTGATGATGATTCAGATGGCGATAATTGAAATAGTTACAAGAAAGCATTTATGGAATTCAGCGGTGTAGATGCTTAATGCCGCCTTCCCCCAATATTAAATAGAAAGGGTCACTTAAAGTGGCCCTTTTTTATTGTTTCATCAATTTATGATGGTCTAATTATTGAAATTTTGGACCATCTAT
>DASWYG010000108.1:0-2519 GCA_036405075.1 Bacteroidia bacterium
TTCAGATACTGGATATGTTTGGACAAGTAGTTTTAGTTCAAAATATAGAACAAAATGAAAATGCAATAGACATTAGCGGTTTCAATAAAGGGATTTATTTCTACGAGGTAATGGTGAACAATACGGTACTTAAAGGGAAGATCATTATTCAATAGAGTCTGTAGGCTTTTATTTTAAAAAATTAAATAGCATATCAATCAATAGTTTAAATGAGCAGTGGCAACACTGCTCATTTTTTTTGAATGAGTTTGGTTTTTTATTTATAAATTGCATGAAACTATACTCAATGAAACGTATGTTATTTGAGTTTAAATTTACATAAACTTTCATCATGATCTTACGTCATTCAATAGCAGTTGTTATGTTTTGTTGCGCTTTGCTTTTAACACAGTGTAAAGGCGATTGCCACAAACACGATACCTGCGATCCTATTCATTACAAACTGAACATCGACATTGGATTTGATTACTTCATATTCAAAAAGAACAGTTATTGGATCTACAAAGACACCAAGACCGGAGCCATTGATACGCAAACGTGTTTGGGGTATAGAATCGATACTGTTTTTCATAAAGGGGAGTATGAGCCGAGAAACAACATCAGTATTGAATATCCAAGGTACTATTCTCAATTGTATTCATCCTATTACAAATGGTACATATACCAAGAGACCGGCCCACATTATGCTGACGATCCGGGTATAACCGATCCTAAGGTCATTTTAACGCGATATGTTCAAAGTGGTTTAGTTGTTTGCTTCTTTAATCCATTTAATAAGGATTTTATAACAGGCACCGGTTCACATTCTTGTAAACTCATTGGTTTTGACAGCACTTTTGTATTACAAGGCAAAACCTACGAAAATGTAGCCAAATTCTTCATAGACAGAGACAATACCTGGGGCAATGATCCGTCTAATACAGATGCCAGTGTCAATTACTATTGGGCCAAAGGGGTAGGATTGATTAAAAAAGAATCCACAAACAATAGTGGCAATTGGGAACTCATAGAATACAACATCATTCAATAAATTTTCAGCTTTGTGTGTTGTTTGTAGATGAATTACTACAAAAGAATAGAGATTTTTTGAACAATTGCATCCGCTTGCATGCGTTATGTTTGGTATATTATGAGCATCATTCTGAATGATGGTGTTTCGGTGTATGAGAACTAAATGAATATCGAGATGAATTTTTGCATTTACAAAGAATTTTTATTTAATTGCATAAAATTAAATACTAACACTTTTTTCTTTTTTTCTAACACTCAAAATTCATCTAAATCCATTTTATCATGATCTTACGTCATTCAATTGCAGTTGTTTCATTTTGTTGCGCATTGCTTTTAACACAGTGTAAAAGCGATTGTGTTAAGGATGGGACTTGCGACCCACCGGTCTTTTATGAATTTAATTTAGATAGTTTAAAAGATTATTTAATTGCTGAACAAGGCAGTTATTGGATTTATAAAAATACATTGAACAATGAATTGGATACACAAATAAGCTATGGTTATAGCATTGATACCATTACGAGAAGAGGAACTGAATCCTGGGCAGACCACATCACCATAAAGTACCAAAGATATTATGGTCAACAGTATTCTTCTAGGTATAAGTGGGACATCACTCAAATGACCAATCAATTGTATCCGGAAAATATGAGGAATTACTCCAAGAAAACGATACTTACCAGATATGTTCAAAGTGGTTTAGTTGTTTGCTTCTTTTATCCATTTGACAAGAATTTTACATCTGGCACTGGCTCTCATACCTGTAAGTTCATTGGAATGGACAGCACTTTTGTTTTGCAAGGTAAAACCTACGAAAATGTGGCCAAGTTTTTTGTAGACATAGATGGTACTTGGGGTAATAATCCACCTTTTACCTATGGTGGAGTTACATATTATTGGGCCAAAGGTGTAGGATTGATTAAAAAGGAATCCAATTACAATCCAGCAAACTGGGAACTTATAGAGTACAATATCATTCAATAAATTATGAAAATAAAATTAAAACTAAACTTTTTACTATTATTTAGCATTCTGTTTATAAACTCAGTTTATGCTCAGACTAGCCCTACCAATGAAGAAATTTTGCAGGATCGGTATTGGACCTATAGAGACAGATTGAGAAAATACTTTATTTCAATTGGTGCGTTGGAGGGTCAAGGATTTCCATTCAGTGACATCAGTTCCAATTCGATGTCAAATTATAGAGTGGATAATAATGGTGATGTCATTCCATGGGCCAATGAAGTAACTACCAATGGGTTGCTCAATGTAGGAGGTGATGTAACGGCCTATATGGGTGATTACATGGCCATTTTAGCCTCAGAATACTTTTTGCTAAAGGCTTATCACAAGGAGGACACCAAAGAATTTAAGGCTATATGCAATGAAATATACTTTGCCGTGAATGCAATAGAACGATTGGATAAATTTGCAAATCAATTTTTTGACTATACCCAAAATGTTGATTTGAATCCGGATGGGTTCTTTGTCAGAGACGATGCACCATT
>DASWYG010000109.1:0-1729 GCA_036405075.1 Bacteroidia bacterium
TAGCTCCATTTTGAGCCAACAAATCTTGAGTTTGATTCACTGCAGCAAAAATTCTGTTTCTGAATTCATCACTGCTGGTATTTTCATATATCACATGAATGGTACTGTTGAATTTCTTGGCAAGATGAATTGCCCAAGTAACTTTCTGACGGCTTTCTCTTGAAAGGTCGATCGGTAATACGATTTTTTCATAACCTTTAGTGCCAATAGATTGTTCTTTAACAACTACTACCGGTACTTTAGCATAATTGATTACCCTGCTGGCGTTGCTGCCTGTGATTTGTTGTAAACCACTCGCACCATTGGTGCCCATTACGATGCTGTCGTAATTGCCTTCTTCGGCAATCTCCGTAATCACTTTGTATATTTTGCCGTATTCAATACGTTTGTTGATCTTAACATTTGGGAAGGTTTTTTTGCTCTCCTCAATTAATTTGTCCATTTTATTGTCGACAGCTTCTTTGATGAGATCAATCTTTTCCTGACTGCCACCAAAGAGACCGAACAATCCTCCATCATCTTGAATATTCAATAATGTGATTTCATTCTTATACACGTCTGCAATCTTCAAGGCATGTCCTAAGGCGTTTTTTGCAACATCCGAAAAATCCGTTGGTACCAGGATGTTGTTGTTGTTAGTTCTGTTCATATTCGTAGATTATATTGTTGTTTGCTGTATTATTCTTATGCCATGTTTGAGTAAACGTTTTGAACGTCTTCATCGTCCTCAAGTCGCTCAATTAGCGATTCAACCTGAGCTTTTTCTTCTTCCGTTAATTGCACCAAATTGGTTGGCATCCTTTGCAATTCTGCACTAATCAATTGTACCCCTTTTGCTTCGAGGGCTTTTTGCATGCTGCCAAAGTTTTCAAATGATGAGGTAATCACCATTTCGCCTTCTTCAACCTCGATTTCTTCTAAACCGGCATCTATCAATTCAAGTTCCAGTTCATCAACATTCAAACCATCTGTTTTGATCACAAATATGCTTTTGCGCTCAAATGCAAAATCCAAACTGCCTGACTTTGAAAGTTCTCCGCCTCCGCGATTTAAATGCATCCTCACATTCGCTACCGTTCTGGTAGGATTGTCTGTGGCAGTTTCAATCACCAAACCAACACCTTTCATGCACATAGCCTCATATACAACCTCTTCATAGTTGCTCGAATCTTTACCGGCAGCACGTTTAATCGCTCCCTCGATTCTGTCTTTGGGCATGTTCTCACTTTTAGCGTTGGTTATAACTACCCTTAATTTTGCATTGGTTTCCGGATCCGGACCACCATTCTTTACAGCAATGGCTATTTCCTTACCGTATTTGGTAAATGTTTTCGACATCTTGTCGAAACGCGCGAACATCTTGTGTTTCCTCTTTTCAAATATCCTTCCCATAGTAGAGATTTAACAAGTTGCAAATTTAGAAATTTAAATGAGAAGTTATAAAATAATTCACACAAACTGATGAGGGTCTTTATTTATGGCTTTCATTGTATTATTTACCGAAATTGAATTTCAATTAAAACAATAAAAACAACCAAGATATTTCTGGGTTTTAAGCAATTTTTAGCGAATTAAAACTCTTGAGTGAAATCCCTTTTCTTAAACCTCAATTCAGAATTGAGTATTTTTTCGGCAAGATCTGAATGAATGGGTATCAATTCAATGATGGGATTTTTATACTCGCGCTTTCCATCTCTCGAAAGTCGTACATTTTCAACTGTGAAGTAGT
>DASWYG010000110.1:0-6924 GCA_036405075.1 Bacteroidia bacterium
GGTTAGGGCCAAACTCAATCAATTTTACGACAACCAAATCAATAAGGTTTGTCCTATTTTGATACACGGTGATGCTGCCATAGCTGGTCAAGGCATCGTTTATGAAGTAATTCAAATGAGTGGATTGGAAGCCAACCGAATTGGCGGTACCATTCATATTGTCACCAACAATCAAATTGGTTTCACAACCAATTACACCGACAGCAGAACCAGTATTTATTGTACGGATGTTGCCAAAACCACCAATTGCCCTGTCTTTCATGTCAATGGAGACGATGTTGAAGCAGTGGTTCATACCATTAAAATGGCTATGGCATATCGCAATGAATTCAACTGCGATATTTTTATTGATTTATTGGGATACAGAAAATATGGCCACAACGAAGGTGACGAACCAAGGTTTACTCAACCTTTGTTGTACAAAATCATTACCAGTCACCCCAACCCAAGAGAAATCTATAAAGAAAAATTGATTTCAAGAGGTGAAATTGATGCAGAAATTGCCAGAGAAATGGAAGAACATTTCAAACAATTGCTGCAAAATACCCTCGATGAAGTGAAGCAAAACAAAGCACCTGAATCGAAGCTGAAGATAGACGACATTTGGAAAGACTTCCATTTCCCTGTTCCTCAGGATTTCGAACAAGCTGCTGACACCAGTTTCCCTATTGATCGTTGGAAAACTTTGGCCGGAAAAATCAATGAAATTCCTGCTGATAACCTTCCAATTAAAAAGGTACAACAACTGTATGAAGGTCGTGTTAAAATGATTGGCAACGATCAATTTGATTGGGCCATGGGTGAATTGATGGCTTATGCTACATTATTGGATGAAGGTCATTCTGTAAGGTTAGCGGGTCAGGACAGCGAAAGAGGTACTTTCAGTCACCGCCACGCATTGATTAAAAAAGAAGATTCAGAAGCTGAATACGTTCCATTGCAGCACATTTCCGACAAACAAGGTCGATTTGAAGTATACAACAGCTTGTTGAGTGAATATGCAGAACTTGGTTTCGAATATGGCTATAGTACTTCATCTCCAAACAGTTTGACCATTTGGGAAGCACAATTTGGTGATTTTGCCAATGGTGCACAGATCATGATCGATCAATTCATTGCCAGTGCCGGCACCAAATGGGGCCAATACAGTGGTTTGGTCATGCTCTTGCCTCATGGATATGAAGGTCAAGGTCCGGAACATTCTTCGGCAAGATTGGAAAGGTTTTTACAATTGTGTGCCAATACCAATATGCAAGTATTGAATTGCAGCACACCGGCCAGTTTCTATCATGCCTTAAGAAGACAATTGAAACGCAATTTCAGAGTTCCTTTGGTGATCATGACCCCAAAAAGTTTGTTGAGACACCCACTTTGTGTGAGCACATCTGAAGATTTTGCAAAAGGACAGTTCAATGAGATAATTGGAGACACTTATGCAGATGCTAAAAAAACCAAAAGGGTATTGTTGTGCTCAGGCAAACTTTACTACGAATTGCTGGAAAAACAACAGGCTGAAAAACGCAAAGACATTGCCATCATAAGAGTTGAACAATTGTATCCTTTACCTGAAAAACAATTGGCTGAAGTTTTTGAAACATACAAAAAAGCTGAGTTTTGCTGGGTACAGGAAGAACCTAGAAACATGGGGACCTGGATGCATTTGAGCAGATACGATTTGCCATTCACTCCAAGATACATTGGCAGAAAAAGTTCGGCGAGTCCAGCTACCGGTTTCAAGAAAACGCACGACAAAGAACAAGCAGCCATTATCAGTTCTGCATTCGAACTCTGATCGTGAAACTACATTACAAACAATACGGGGAAGGCAAAACACC
Organism: Bacteroidia bacterium; assembly: GCA_036405075.1. Taxonomy (GTDB): domain Bacteria; phylum Bacteroidota; class Bacteroidia; order NS11-12g; family UBA955; genus JABMMZ01. The sequence continues at coordinate 1,836 of DASWYG010000110.1, forward strand.
CTTGTTCATTTTACATGGCATTTTCGGCATGCTCGACAATTGGCACAACATTGCCAGACAATTGAGTGAGAACTACACTGTATATACATTAGACGCACGAAACCATGGCCAATCGCCTCATTGCGATGTAATGGGATATGAATCAATGGCAGCAGATGTTATTGAGTTGGCCAATGATTTGGGCATAGAACAATTTGTATTGATGGGTCACAGCATGGGCGGAAAAACCGCTTTATGGACGGCGCATAAATATCCTGAAAGGGTATCTAAATTGATAGCTGTTGATATTGCCCCTAAAACATACAAACCAGGACATCTTCAATATTTTAAGGCTTTAAGAGAAATCGATTGGTCGACTCTTAATACCAGAAAAGAAATTGATGAAGCTTTAATGGCTTATGAACCCAATGCCGGGGTCAGATTGTTTTTAGCCAAAAACATTGAACGCAATGAAAATGGTGGTTTCAGTGTAAAATGCAATGTAGACGCTTTGGAATCAGCATATCCTGAAATAATTGGTGAATTGGATTTTAAACATGAATACAAGGGTCCAACACTTTTTATCTTGGGTGAAAATTCACATTATTTATTAGAAACTGATAAACCCAATATAGAGGCGTATTTCACAGATGTGCATTATGAAAATGTAGCGAATGCAGGCCATTGGGTTCATGCCGATAATCCAACAGGATTTATGTCAGCATTATTGCCCTTTTTGCAATAAAAACGCTTTGATGTACAAATTGGCCACTGTACCAATGTTGTATTTTTCCTGAATGAGTTTCAATGAGGCCTCTCCCATCTTTTGACGGTCTGCATGCAATGCCTGTTCAATTTTAAGAACGAGATCATTCAAATCATTGTCTTTGAATTTAAACCCATTTAACCCATCTATCACCAAATGTTGTTCTGTGCCATCGGCAATGGTGCATATCACCGGCAATGAATGTGCCATGGCTTCATTAATGGACAAACCTCCCATGCCGGCTAATACATAGATTCCGGATTTGAGCATTTCCATACTTTGATCCTCTCCTTCATAAATAGCGCCCAAGAACTTCACTTGCGCTGAAAGATGAAGATCATCCACAAGATTTTTTAAATTGTTTTCTTCTTCACCTTTTCCAATGACGCACAAATTGAGTCGAGGGTATTTTTCCTTTAAAAGATCAACAGCCTTAATGAGTAAATCCACATTTTTCCATTTCACCAATCGACCAATATGCAGCAGTCGGTATGGATCTTTAACCGGTATTTTGTGATTCGAGTTGATGTCATCCAAAGTTTTAAAAATGGCATCGGTATCAGGGGAATTGAATGTAACGGTTATGTTTTTTTCTTTCAATCCATAGGAGCGAATAATGGGTATTCCACTTTCTATATATAAAACAGCATGATCAAATGCAAAGGTATAAAGGTATTTGCGCAGCAATTGATGAAAACGAAAAACACTTTTAGAATGAAATATTTTCTCGTCTTTTTGACTATCGGCACAGCGGTTTGTAAACTCAGTGATGTTTTCATTGTAAGCAGGAACTGTAAATGGAATTTCCTTACTGATGAGTTTGATACCTGCCAGTTTGAGTCTAATGAGTAAAAGCGGTTTGAAGACAAAAGCCAGAAAATAAGGCCATCCTATGACGATGACATCTGGTTTTATTTTTTTTATTGCTGCATAAAAACCTCTAAAAAAAGGTTTTCCATAGAATGTATTGTACTCTTCTAACCTAGTCAGTTCAAATCCAATGTCTTTATCAGATTCATGAACACCACTGCCAATGGTACTGCCCTTACCCAAAGGGGCAATCACAGATACATCCATTTCAGGATGTTCATTGATTCGGTTCATGACCTTGTTGAAATAATGAGGCAAACCACCAAAAACGAATAAGACCTTCACGAATGCGAAATTAGAGAAAAGGTCTGAAAATTAATTATCTCCTTAATCGACTAACATTTATATTTGCAATTCAACATCATGGGATATTGGAAAGACAAACTACCTACTTGGTTATTCGACTATCTTGAAGGTAAACGAAAAGATTGGTTCGGAAAGCCTAAAAAGACTTATTCCGGGGAAGGTGAAGACCTTATCATAGAAAAATTCATTAAAGGTAAACGCAATGGCGTATATGTTGATGTTGGATGCTATCATCCTAAAGTTGGCTCTAATACCTTCAAATTGTTTAAAAAAGGCTGGTCGGGCATTAACATAGACCCCAATCCAAACACGATCAAAACATTTAATCAATATCGACCCGGTGACATCAATTTGAACATTGGTATTTCTGAGAGCGGTCAAAAACTGGTGTACCATGAATTCAAAGAAAGTGCGGTTAGTACATTTTCAGAAGAATTTTATCAGCTTAGATTGCAACAAGGTGCCCAGTATATTGGCAGTACAACGATAGAAACCAAAACACTGGCTGATGTATTCAATCAGTATTTGGGCGATAAAAAAATCGATGTTCTGGATATTGATACTGAAGGCATAGACATAGAAGTATTGAGGTCTAATGACTGGACCAAATTCAAACCACAATTGATTTTGGTTGAGGATCAGGATGACAACATCAGCAATTTAACTGAACTTGAGTCATACAAATTCTTAGCGCCATTGGGATACAAACTGATAGCCAAAACCATGTCGACAGCAATTTACTCACTTTAATATGATTGCGACCTTAAAGAAAATCAAGCAAAAATTTGAAATCAGTTTATTTCCTAAACAATACAAGGAAAAATATTTCAAACAAATTGCCGCACTCAATTGGCAAAATATTCATGCAAGAAACATTGAAAATGAGTTGTTGCTGATCAGGTATTTTTTAGAAAAAGATTCGGTTTTTATTGATGTAGGTGCAAATTTGGGACAGTACTTATTTGTTGCCGAATCGATCATAAACAATGAAAAGGGACATATTTATGGTTTTGAACCACATCCATATTTGGCCAATCGTCTTGAAAAAATATTTCCGCAAACTGAGATCATTCAGAAAGCCTTGAGTGATTCGATAGGTAAGGCTCAGTTCAAAGTGCCATTTTTCAAACACAGGGAGATTCACACCAGAGGTACTTTGAAAACCAATCACATTGAAACAGATGAAACCAATTTCAAATTGTTGAATGTGGATTTAGACACCCTGGATGCTTTTACCCACTCGAAAGGATTAAAAAGATTAGATGTCATAAAAATAGATGTAGAAGGTGCTGAATTTGATGTATTAAAAGGCGCAAGAACAACTATTGGTCAATATAAGCCTGTGTTGATAGTTGAAATCGAACAAAGACATCACGAGCAGGATATCATGAAATTCATATCTGATTTTGAAACTGAATTTGATTACCGCTGTCATTATTTTGATGCGGAAAAGCAAGAATTAAAATCAGATTTAAAATCTAAAACAATTGAACAATTGCAATCTGTAGACAATCATGGGAAGAACAGATTGTTCATCAACAATTTTATATTCATACCAAATGTAAAATCAGGACAATTGAATGTAGAAAGCATTCAAAAGCAGATCAAGAATTCTTAAGAGAAAGACCTCGTTTTTTTAGTTCTGCCATTACAATAAGTTCAACCATTTCTTTGAATGTCACACTGGGGCTCCAGTTGCAAAGTGATTTCAATTTCGAATTGTCTCCTTGTAAGACGGTAACAGACCTTTTGAGGATAATGCCTTTATTCTCTCTGACATAATTTTGCCAATCCAATTTCAAATAATTGAAAGTAATTTCAACAAAATCCTTCACTGTATGCAATTTACCGCTTGATACGATAAAGTCTTCCGGTTCATTTAATTGAAGCATCAGGTGAGCTGCCAGCATATAATCCGGTGCATAACCCCAATCGATCTTTGCACCGAGGTCGCCCAATACCAGTTCTTCTGCTTCTCCATTTAATATGGACACTGCAGTTTCAACAATTTTCTTGGTTACAAACTTAGAATCTCTTCTAGGAGACTCGTGATTGTAGAATATTCCACAGGAACAGAACACGCCTTTTTCACGGTATAGTTCGGCGTAATTCATACCTAAAATTTTACTGATGCCATAAATGGAAATAGGTTTATATGGCGTAGTTTCTGATTGTGATTGCGATTCGCTGCCACTGAATACATGCGAGGAAGATGCAAAAAACACTTTACTGGTTTTAGAATGCATCAAAACGCTGTTGAGTACATTCATCAATCCATTGGCATTTACGTCGATGGTTAGACGATTGAAAGGCAAATCATCGTGACTTTTTTCAATCGAAGACTGATGCACTGCTGCCAGATAATAAATTTCATCAGGCTTTAGTGTTTGAATGATTTCATCACAATAAGCAGGATCGGTAATAGAACCCTGTTTAATTTTTAAACCTTCTTCGGGAATTAATAAATGATGACTGGAAATACCATAAACCTGATAAGACCTCTGTTCAAGTAATTCACTTAAATAGGAACCATCTTGACCGGTGTGACCAATAATCAGAGCCGTCCTTTTCAAAGTTTAAATCGAATAGATTTCAATTTTTGGCAAAGGGAAAATCAATTTTCCGCCTTGCTTTAAAAACTCAGATTCGCGTTCGATGATACCATCTCTGAAATGCCAAGGCAACACAAGGAAATAGTCGGGTTTAGCTTCTCTTGCTTCCTTTTCTGATATAATAGGTATCAAAGTATTGGGAGTAAATGATCCGAATTTATCTTGGTTTACTTCTGCAATACAAGGAATATCATTGGTAGTTAAACCACAATATTGAAGTAATACGTTGCCTTTGGTGGAAGCACCATAGCCAAAGATTTTCTTTCCTTGTGATTTCAAATTGGCCAACAATTCATTGAGTTCTTTTTTGTGTTTGATCACATTGTCAGAAAACTCTTTGTAAATGTCCAATTTATCGTAACCTAAAGCAGTTTCTTTGTCTAATGCAGCTTTTACTTTTTCTTCATTGCCTTTGATGTTGGACCCCGATTTAGTAGCAGTGATCCTGAAGCTACCACCATTAACGTTATTGAAATCTATGTCAACGATCTTAAATCCAATCTTATCAAACATCCATTTGATCTGATGAATTGAATAATACTCTAAATGTTCATGA
>DASWYG010000111.1:0-6461 GCA_036405075.1 Bacteroidia bacterium
TTTTCTTTTAAATTCAATTTGTTTTGAAAAGAAAGGCAGAGAATAAAAAACCATTAAATATACCGTAGGCAATTTGGACAAAGTACCGATCAGTAAAAAGATGCATGAAAAAAACAAAGTTTGAAATTGGCCTTTTTGCAAATAGTTCATCCCAAAATAAAGCGACATAATACCGAATGACATTGAAAAAGTATCGGGCATGATTTTGCGACCAAATGTGTACCAAATAGAAAAGCAAAGTATCAATGTTGCATAAAATGCTAATGATTCATTGAATTGTTGTTTGATCAATAAATAGAAAAAATACATACCCAAACAAGTAATGAAAAGATTGATCAAACGTCCATACCAATGTTGGTAGCCAAATAGGTTTGAGACAATGGCAATGCTGTAGTTCAACGAAGGAAACTCCATGCCGGTGATACCGGTTTTTTCGCCGGCTATATCGACCCGTGGGTATAAAATTCTGTTATCGGTTTCATGGAAATTTCTGGCAGCCATGGTCACAGTCGTTTGTCGCCAATTGTGAGAAATTTCAATTGGAGGATTGGTGATGCCATATAACCTAAGCACCAAAGTAAAAGCGATCCAAAATCGAATGTCCTTTAGCCATCGGGCATTTTTGAGCGCTTTAAAATCCATGTTTTCAAACATAGTCTAATTTGTTTGAATAGAAAATGCGTACGCGTATTTTCTTGACTTTTAGAGATTTTCAATGAAAATATGAGGTCAATGTTTGGATGCCTTTTGAACCTTATTTCATACAGGTGTGTATGTCATAAACAGAATATAAACAGGAAAAAGATTATTTTTGCATTTTTATGGAATTAGATAAGCATTACAACCCGAAGGCGGTTGAAGACAAGTGGTATGGTTACTGGATGGACAAAGGATATTTCGACTCAAAACCGGATGAAAGAGAACCGTATACCATTGTGATACCTCCGCCAAATGTTACAGGTGTATTGCACATGGGACACATGCTGAACAATACCATTCAGGATGTGTTGATCAGAAAAGCCCGTATGGAGGGTAAAAATGCTTGTTGGGTGCCGGGCACCGACCATGCTAGTATTGCAACTGAAGCCAAAGTTGTTAAAATGTTGGCCGATCAGGGGATCATGAAAAAAGACCTCAGCAGAGAAACCTTTTTAAATCATGCCTGGGATTGGAAAAACAAATATGGCGGAATCATTCTTGAACAACTTAAAAAACTAGGTGCTAGCTGCGATTGGAAACGCACCAGGTTTACCATGGAAGACGATTTAAATGCAGCGGTGAACGATGTATTTGTTCAGTTATTCAACGACGGTTTGATCTACAGAGGCACTAAAATGGTGAATTGGGATCCGGTTGGTAAAACCACTTTAAGTGATGAAGAGGTTATATTCAAAGAGAACAACAGCCAATTGTATTTTGTGACTTATCCTTTCACTGAAGAAACATTGGCAAGTGGTGTTGAAGGCAAAGGATTGACTGTGGCTACCACCAGACCTGAAACCATTATGGGTGACGTGGCCATTTGTGTTCATCCTGAAGACGAACGCTATAAACACTTGGTTGGTAAGACCATTTCAGTACCTGTTATTGGCAGGGTCATTCCGATCATCAGTGATGATTACATAGACATTGAATTTGGAACAGGTTGTTTAAAAGTAACTCCTGCTCACGATGAAAATGATTACAGAATAGGAGAGAAGTACCATTTGGAAGCAATCGATGTATTGACGGAAGATGGTAAAATACATGAAAGAGCTGGTGCTTACATCGGTCTCGACAGATTTGCCTGCCGCAAACAAATTGCAAAAGATTTGGAAGAAATGGGTTTGCTTCAAAAAACTGAGCAAATCAAAAATACTGTAGGTCACAGCGAAAGAACTGATGCAGTCATAGAGAAAAGAATTTCGACTCAGTGGTTTGTCAATATGCAAACCTTCCTCAACAGACATCCTCAAGTATTGTCATCTGTGATGAATGATGAGATCAAATTCTATCCTCCAAAATTTAAAAATGTTTACAAGCATTGGATGGAAAATATCAAGGACTGGAACATCAGTCGTCAGTTGTGGTGGGGGCATCGCATACCTGCCTGGTACAATCCGGAAGGTCAATTTGTAGTTGCTGAAAATGTTGAAAAAGCATTGGAGCAATTCAAAAAAGACAAACCTGAAACCAGGATAGAAGACCTGCATCAAGATGAAGATGTATTGGACACTTGGTTCAGCAGTTGGTTGTGGCCGATCTCTGTTTTCGACGGATTTAAAGACCCTAAGAACAAAGACATTCAATACTATTATCCTACCAATGATTTGGTAACTGCACCTGAAATATTATTCTTTTGGGTAGCAAGAATGATCATGGCAGGATATGCCTTCAATGGCAAATTGCCTTTTAGAAATGTTTATTTCACAGGTATTGTTAGAGACAAGCTCAGAAGAAAAATGAGTAAATCTCTAGGAAACAGTCCTGATCCGCTTGATTTGATTGAAAAATATGGCGCAGACGGCGTCAGAATGGGCATGTTGCTGAGTTCACCTGCCGGGAATGATATTTTGTTTGATGAATCTCAAGTAGAACAAGGGCGTAATTTCTGCAATAAGATATGGAATGCATACAGATTGGTTTCAGGGTGGCAAGTGGTTGCAGATACTGAAATTGATGCAAAAATATTGGAAGGCAATCAGCTTTCGATCCAATGGTTTGATATGAGGTTTAAGAAAGCTGTAAATGCTATTCATGAAGATTTTACAGCATACAAATTGAGTGAAGCGTTGATGGGGGTTTACAAGTTGATTTGGGATGATTTCTGTTCCTGGTATTTGGAAATGATCAAACCGGAATACGGTCAACCAATTGCGGCTCAAACTTTGGCAACCGTTCAAGCAGATTTTGATCGATTGTTGGCTTTGTTGCATCCTTTTATGCCTTTCATCAGCGAAGAATTGCATACTGCTCTTCATAACGGAAATCCTGATAAACCTATGATCGTTAGCGAATACCCTGCCTTTACACAAAACATTGATGAGGTTTGGGATGGGGCATTGAGTATTGTGACTGAACTCAGAACACTAAGGAATAGTAAAGGCATCTCTCCTAAAGAGGCATTTGAAGTTTTAATTAAAACAGAACATTCGGATCGATACAAACCATGGGAACCTATTGTATCAAAATTGGCCAATATCAGTCAATTCAAATACAATCAGGAGCGTCCGGAAAAAGCTATCAGTGCTTTAATTGGTACCGATGAGATGTACATTCCATTTGCAGAAAAAATTGATGAGACTTTAGAAAAGAAAAAATTAGAGGAAGAATTGAATTATCTAAGGGGATTTTTAAAATCAGTGGATTCTAAATTGAGCAATGAGAAATTTGTTGCCAATGCAAAGCCTGATGTTATTGAAAAGGAAAGACAGAAGAAGGCTGATGCTGAAGAAAAGATTCATAAGTTGATTCAAACTTTGGGACAATAAAAACAAAAAACGCCGCATGAAAACGGCGTTTTTTTTAATAAAAACTTACCGCTTATCCACTTGTATCAATTTAAAGATGGTCTTCGGGAGATGACGACATTCATGATAGGTAACAGTGTCGCCATCTCTAAGAAAGGGAAGACCAAATGTTTTCGTTTTCTGTTTCACAAGACAAATCTAGAGATACATTTTGTCAACTGAGGTCATTGAATTGTCAGAAAACAAAATGTCGATTAAAAATGACAGAATGATGACCAGTAACGTCCATCCAATTTCAAACGAAAAGCGTTGATGTTACTAATGTTATGGATTATAAAAATAAAATTAAGCCATTTGTGTCAATTGATTTAATTTGGCAAGAAAAGATTGAAAATAGAAATGAATCTGCTCAATTTGAAGAATGCCCGTTTAAAAACTCTTTATTAGTACTATTTTTACGCCAAAATTCATTTACATGTTAAAAAACATAGCAGTGTTTGGAGCATCTTCTACATTTGGATTGCCTGTTACCAAAGCTTTGGTGGCAGCAGGATTCAGTGTTTCGGTATTGTCTGTTGATACAGATGCTGAAAAAGAACTATTGCCGGAAGGAGTAGAGTTGGTGGAAGGCAACTGGATGTATCACCACGATTTAAAAGGCTTTCTAAAAGGAAAAGATGCGGTTTATTGTTGCTTGAATGTGGACTTGAAAGAAAAGCCTGAAGATTTTCATGCTGAGTCAGATGGACTAAGAGAGATCATCAATGCTTCACTAGAAGTAGGTATTAGAAGATTGGCATATATGTCTTCCATACTTCAATACAGTCAGGTTGAAAATGAAAATTTATGGTGGGTCTTCAGGGTAAAAAGCGATGCAGTGAATTTTGTGCGCGACAGTGGCATACCTTATACCATTTTTTATCCAAGTACTTTCATGGAAAACTTCAACCATACTTATCGCAAAGGAAAAACCATCACGGTATTTGGTGAATCTGAGTTCCCTGTTTATTTTGTAAGTGTAGAAGATTATGCCAAAATGGTGATAAAATCATTGCAAACCATTGGCACAAAAGACCGTGAGTATTTCATTCAAGGACTCAATTGTTATAAAATCAATGAAGCTGCAAAATTGTACATCAAGCATCATCAATCAGAGAAATTGAAATATCGCATGATGCCTTTATGGCAAGTCAAATTGTACGCTTGGTTCAATCCTGCCTATAAGTTCATCTATGACTTATCTGATGCATTGAATCAGAACAATGAAACTTTTATGGCTGATGAAACCTGGGGAGAATTGGGTAAACCGGAAATCACTTTTACAGAATTCGCTCGTAAGTCTTAATGGCCTTCAATCAATTAAAGTTTGTTTTTTCTGCCGCCAATCAATTGTTGAGGCGAAAATTAGCCGCTGCCAAAATCAATAGAGAAATCGTCAAAGAAATGGCATTGGTTGATTCAGCGATCAAAGACATTGAAATTAAGGATAACAAAAAAGGAACAGTCATCATCAAATGTGACGATATTGGCGATTTTCTTATCTGGCAGTATGTGATTCCTGAAATCGAAAAGCAAGCAATACGTCCTATCACTTTTATAGGCAATCAATTGGTAAAACCATTGATCGAAAACTGGTTTGATTTTGCTGATCAATACATTTGGATCGATAAATCTAAATTGAAGGATGAAAATTATAAAACAGACCTTTATAAAAAAATACGCGCTTTGAATTCAGAAGTGGCTATAGAACCAATGTTTACACGAAATTATTTGGTTGATGATATGCTGATATACGCCACAGCAGCCAATGAGAGAATTGCTTGGAGCCGACACCTGCATACCTATTATCCCAATGCCAATGCCATTGATCAGGTAACAACTCGAGAAATTGAATCAGATATCAAGGTGCAATTGGAATATTTAAGGAACTTTGAATTCATTTCAAAAGTTTATAACTCTCAACCAGATTCTACTTATAAAGCTACTTTTCCATCATTTGGTAAGCAGAATAGACTGGTGATAGTGCCGGTTGCAAATACCAAAAGCAGGTATTGGCCGGTTGAAAACTTCATTCAATTGATCAAGGAAGTATTAGAAAAGTTTGATCAGATCTTGTTGCTTGGCGGACCAAATGCGATTGAAAGGTGCGATTTAATTGAAAAAGGTGTAAATAGTCCCAAATTACTTAACATGAGTGGTAAGACTTCTATTACTGAGGTTGTGGCATTTGTGGGTGAATCAAAGCTGATGTTGTGTCCGGATACATTTTCTGTACATGTCGCTACAATGACTGCTACAGATGTTGTTGTGATCAGCAATGGCAATAACTGGCAAAGGTTTTTGAATTATGCCCCTTATGTGAAAAGCAAAGTTGAAATTGTGTTTCATCCCGGATTTAAGCCGGATATAAACAAAGTAAAAACTTTATACAGCAGCGCAGAAATAAAATCAATCTCAGTTTCGGCAGTTAAAGAGCGATTGCTCAAAGTGATTGAATCATCTGGCAAAGGGTAGATCAGACAATTTGTTGAAGTCGGAAGCAAGATACCTGTAATGACCTGCAGCGGCAATCATGGCAGCATTGTCTGTACAATATTCAAAAGCCGGGATATGGCATTTTAATTTTCTTTTTTCAGAAAGCGCTAAAAATTCTTTACGCAAAAGTTTGTTGGCACTTACACCTCCTGCAATTCCGATATCATTTACAGGATATTCATTAAGCGCTTTCTCAAATTGAGTAATTAAAGTGTCTATAATTGTTTTTCTAACAGAGGCGCAGATATCATTTAAATTGTTTTTAACAAAATTGGGATCATTGGCCGTTTGGTCCCTTAGAAAATAAAGAATAGAAGTTTTAAGTCCACTGAAGCTGAAGTCAAAACCATTCAATTTGGCTTTAGGAAACTTAAAAGCATTTGGATTGCCTGATTCAGCTAAACTATCGACCAAGGGGCCACCGGGATATGGCAACCCCAGCATTTTAGCGGTTTTGTCGAATGCTTCTCCCGCAGC
>DASWYG010000112.1:0-16643 GCA_036405075.1 Bacteroidia bacterium
AACTATATAATGTCAAATTAAAATATCACTGAAAAAAAAATGAAAAAAAATGAAAATTTTTTTCTCAAAATGATTTTTCAGCCCTTTTTCGACCTTTTTTGTTTAAAATTTTCACACCCAGACTCCATTTTTAAGCCTAAAAAACTCCAATTTTTGAAACAAAAAGGAAAAAACGGGGGCTATTCCTACACAATTACCCCCATTCATCCGTTTTTGATTTATTGCTTTACTCTACCACAAGTTTCACGTTGTATATCGCTTCGCCTTCCTGCACCCTCACTATGTAAATGCCACTTTCCAAATCTGAAAGCACAACTACACCGGCAATGATTCCTTCGGCAATCAATTTACCATTCATGTCGTAAACACTGTAACCGGCTCCCTCATTTGCTGTAATTTCTACCAAGCCTTTTGAAGGGTTAGGCAACACTTGAACAGTCTCTGCAAGTGAATGAATATCAACCCTTATCGCGTGACTTTCCTCCGATTTTCCATTCAAATCAACTTGATTCAATTTGTAATATGTAACCGGTGCAGGCTGATCATCAATCATTTTATAAGTGTTGATGGTACCCGGTTTTCCTGCTGACTCTACTCTACCCAATACGGTCCATTTTCGTCCATCTACACTTTTTAGCACTTCAAAATACTGATTGTCAACTTCATCAGAAGTTTCCCATTGTATTTCTGTTTTATTTTCACTTCCTTTTTGCTTGGCCGAAAAGTCAATCAGATTAACAGGCAAAGGCACTATTGAATTACTGATAGCAAAAGGAGAGAAAGTTCCTGTATAGCCTGTATAAGTCAAACTGGTAGAAGTAGAACTGGTAGTTCCGGTTTGCATGCTCCATCCATTTTCATAGTGATACAATGATGGAGTTGTTAAACTCACAGATTCACCACTGTTCCAGTTGAACACGAAATCTAATCCACTGCCACCATTTGCAGATCCTTTGCTGATATCCCAAGTGCGCTTTACACGACCAAGATACGATGTCCAACCACTGTAACCAGTATTGTAAACTTCATCAAAAACTCTTACACTAAGGTAATCCGAATTTCCAGTTCTGTTTTTAATGGTTATAGGATTGTAAGATGTATTTCCTACCGGTAATGTTATTGTTTCATTATTGGCAATCAAGACTTTCAATTTTCCTGAACCCGTAGTTTTAACATAAGAACCTGAAGCTCCATCAGTAAAACTATTGGCAGTTAAATTATAATTTCCGATATCAATTTTCTTATTTGTTCCATTGAAATCTATATTTCCAACAATACGATCTTGATCAAGTTTCAAATCATATACAGACCAATAATAAACCACTATGTCCATTCCATTATCTGCAATTCCTCCGCACCAATTGGAAGCTGTTTGCCAAGCATTGCTTGTGGAGCCAACCCATTTGGTAACAGTTGTTCCATAAACTGTTACAGATCCGGGAGTACTATATGCTGAACCACATGACCCACTAACAAGTAATGCTCTGTACAATCTATTTTCTCCCACTCCCGAATAGTTTAGAGTAGAAGTCGTATTTGCCACATCGATCCATGCAACTCCTCCATCCACAGAGTACTGCCATTTGCTGATAGTTCCTGAATGACCACTTAATGTCAAAGTACCAGAATTACTGCTTCCGCCACAATGTTCGGTGCTTGTTACAGAACCACCCGCCGGATTTGAACCACTTACCACTGAAACGGCAACACCGGGAGTATTAACGGGCGATCCACACCCACTATTCTGAACTGTTGCTCTGAAATAAAAAGTTCCAACAGAACTTAAATTATAACTTAGAAAATTGGTTGTATTTGAAATATTGGTGACACCTGAAGCAAATGTACTACTGGTAGAAACTTGCCACCTTGTAACACTACCTACATTTCCATTCAATGTAAATGTAGCTGTGTTGGGTGAACATATTGTACTATTGGCAGCCAAAACATTACCCGCTACCGTGGTGTTAACGGTTATTAAAGTTGAAGATGTTGCCAAATTGGTGCATCCACTTGATGTATTGACAACTGCTCTGTAATATGTACTGGCTGTAATGTTTGAAACAGTATAACTTGTACTGGTACCAGTTAATGAAGTTGTGTTATTGATAAAGTTATCGTTAGATGATTCCCATCTAACAACCGAACCTGACAATCCGGTTAACACCAATGTTGTACTGTTTGTTCCTGAACAAACCGATACATTGCCATTGATAATAGTCCCGGAAACTGCTCCAGTGATGTTAATGTTACGCGTAAAATGAACATCAGAAGAAACACTGTCTGTAGACATTCCTCCGTATTCGAAAATTGTTCCTATTGATTGGGTGTTGGCAAAGTCATTCCATTGGCCGGATGATGTATACATGTGTCCATAGTCTTCCTCTCCGGGAGTTGAACTGCTAGTTCCTGGCCAATCGTTTGGTTCACCTGAAGTCCAGTTATTATAAACACCACTAACAGGTGTTATACCTCCTGATCCCCAAGCATTTTTTGAATTGATCTTAGTTCCTCTTTCCGGACCGGTGATCCAATAAAAATTACCATCCGCTGCAGCTTGATTGGCAAAAGCGGTATAACCCAAGGCTGCATTGATTTGAGCATAATTGTCTGTACAACCGATCCAGGTGTTCATTCCAATCAGGTTCACAACAAAGCTATTTTCCGCCGCAGAACTAAGTGTTGCCATATAACATTGTCTTCCAAAATAGGATTTTGAACTTGCTGCAGCAATAGCAGCAGTCCAACTGCCGGTGGTTGAATAATATTCATAATAGTGTCCATTCACCGGATTGTAATACTTATTTGCTGCACTGAATGTTACTTTTCTAGTCTCAGGATTACAAGTTGCAGAAGTCGTTTGAATGGTAACGGTGCGCAACAATGTTTGCCAGTTGGCTGCTGATGTTGTACCGGAAAACACCAAACTTTTTGTGCTTGTATTAAACGTCGCAGCTGTAACTCCTGATGGCAGTGTACCTGTGTACGCCAATACATCTCCTGATGTATAACTGTCTGTTATCGAAACAATGAATCCTGACACATTGCCATTAGCAGTTACTACCAGATTAGGATCAACCACAGTTGCTACATTATTGGATACATTGTTTGTAGAGCCAGTTCCTGAAACACTGATTTGAGTTGCCGATTGACCGTACGATTTAAAATTTAACATGCCTATCAACAACATCAAAATTATTGACAGCAATTTTAAGTTCGCCGAAATTTTTGTTGAAAGTGTAAAATTTGATCTCATTTTGAAAATTATTTGATGCAAATCTATTGTGAAACACTAGTATTTGCAAGCATCTACAAGTCCCACCAATTTCTATTTGGTATTTTTTACTCAATAAGTAAAATCGCTTTTTTGGACATGATTTTGCACTTTTTAAGTCTCAAATTTGCCAAGCCATGAATTACAAATGTTTTACAAGCTTTTTGTTTCAATTGAACTGAGTTTTTTATACTAGTGTCAATCATCAAAAAATCCATAATTCACTGTCAATTGGATTGACTAGTTCTCAATTTGTCATTCAATTTTAAATGACCAAGGTCACTTTTTAGGCTAAGAAATTGAAATTTGTGCTAAATACAAAACATTAGAAATCAAAAACTTAACTAAAATTAAGCACATTAATTAAAACCAATCAGATAACATTAAAATAAATAATAAAAAAAAATGAAAAAAGTTTATTTTTTTTCATTTTGAGGTGATTTAAATGCCAAAAAACAGGTTTTGGAGGCTCATTTTGTGATATAATTTCCTATTTTTTTGACTCCAAAAGGAGCATTTTTAATGAAAAATGAAATTTTTTTATCATTCTTCAGGCCTGCCAATCATCTTTTTTTCCTTTGGAATATCACCGGGTAATTCATCTGCTGAAGGCAATAAAGGCATTTGAGGTAAATCCGGTTGACCAGCATTCACCCAGCATGTGTACCACAATGACCCTAAACACAATATTGCAGCTTTCATCCGCCGTTCAACCATTCCATTCAATGACTCATTGTAAGCCTGACTAAATTTCAATGAATAGACCCTTACAACCGTATTTCCCCGAACTTCCCAAGAATAGCACTCGGATTCACTGAACTTTGATCTCAAAGCTTTCTCTAACATTAGAACACTGTCTACCAAACCAAAACTTTCTGAAAATGCTTTCCAAATAGAATCTACCGGACTTTCACAATAATTCGCCAATCCTGTAAACAGATTGTAATTTGACGACTTGATTTCAGGTATCCGACTCTCCCACAAAGCATGTATGCCATTTTGCCCGGTTTTTTGACCATTGTAATTGGAAGTGCTGTGCAAAGGCACATGACAGTCGCCAACATAATGTCCGAGATCTGCACTGAGTTTTAAAATACGGGCTATGTCTTTGTCTTTAAATGCTTCTGTCAATTGATACATTACACTTAATATGTACCAAGGAACAATTCCATGAGCCAACAGGGAATCCTCTCCATATTTTGCAACAGCTGATTGAAAGTATTTGGGGAGCGTGTCTAATGGCAATGAGTGTTCATAATGATCGCCATCCAAATAATGCCTGCAGGCTTCCTGCTCTAGCATATACCTCCGCTTATCCGCATCAGGCGCATGATCCTTAATAAAATTCTGATGGTATTTATAAAAACCGAACAGAGGTTTGGGCACCGTAAACACGGCGGTTTCATTTATGGTTTTATGACCTAAAAAGCCCCAAGAACAAGCCCGCGGCGAAAAGCTAATTAGTACTGCCGCTATTATCCATTTTCTCATTTCTCCTCAACATCATCTCCACGGCCAATGGTAGGCCTTTGTGTTCCAACACATGTATTTTTGCTTCAATTGAAGCGATATCGTCATCAGGCTCAATATCGAACCTATCACTGTATATGATCTCACCCTTATCAAACTCAGCATTCACCAAATGAACCGTGATACCGGTTTGTTTTTCCTTTGAATTGAGCACCGCTTCATGAACATGATGTCCATACATCCCTTTTCCTCCGAACTTAGGCAATAGCGAAGGATGCAAATTGATTATTTTGCCTTCAAAATGCTGAATAAAGTTAATTGGCACCAACCACAAGAACCCTGCTAACACGATCAAATCCGGTTGATGTTTGTCAACGGCTTGAATGACTTCTGTATGCTCATAAAAATCAGCTTTATTGAACAGATGAACTTCAACTTGCTTGTCCAAAGCCTTTTGAATGACCCCGGCTTTGGGTTTATTACAGAACACGCTGACAATTTCAGCAAACCCTTTGCCATTAAAATGTTCGATTAAATTCAAAGCATTGCTGCCGCTGCCTGAAGCAAACACCACTACCCTTTTCATCACTGTATGGTCAATGCAATTGATTCTATAAGCCGCAAATCTCTTTCTTTGGTATTGGCTCCGGGTTTATAAACAAAACCTTCAAAAGCAAATAAAGTATCATTGGCCTGATTGTGCACAACATAACGAATAAATGGCCCGCCCATACTCATGTTCCACATGTTCCACCATCCCCTTATACGCGTGGCAAAATGCTTGTTTATTTCCATATTCTCAATAAAACGAGGTGGATAATATTCACTTTCAGAAGTTCCCATATAAGAACCTTTCATTTCTCCTGGAATATGATATTTAACAACAGAATCTCTCGCAGATCGAATAGAAACATAAGAGAAATCAGCTGTGTCTTTGTATTTATATGAATGCATGATCAAAGCAATCGTTTTTGCATTCTCATCTTCCATACCGTTGTACTCAAACCACCAAAAACCCTGTTTGTGGTATTTCATGGTGAACATTTCAGGAATTCTGACCGTTAATCCCAATTCCTTTTTCATTTCTTTGAGGTAATTGTCATTCTTATTAGAACCTGAGAACATTTTCGATTTTTGATCGTCCAATTCATATTTCATCAGGTTAGTTAACACCACTTCTTTGAATTTATTTAGTTTGAATGCCAGGTCATCGTTATCTCTTCCAAAGAGGTAAACGATGTGTTGATTGACAGCAAACAAGTCTTTTACCACTTTTAATTCAGCGTTGCGTTTGTTGCACAATTCTTCGATGACCTGATTGCTGAAAGGCTCCAATATTTCGGGCATGAATTGAGCATCCTCGGGTTTCACCAATACAAGCACCAATTTCTGATTGTAATAGAACCTCATGAAATCTTGCGGATCAGGCTTTAAAATCTCAAAGTAGGGTTCACCTGCAGGCAAATGTGGAACAGGACTTAAAAAAACCGAGCTGAGCGTATTCCCAACAGCACCAAGCGTGTTGGCATCTGCTACTACCACCAAAGAGCCCAATTTACCTGTGGCATTTGGCTTTTTTTTGGTCTCGGTGTTATCGCAACTGCTTATTAGCAACGCGATGCTTAAAAACATTAAAGTAATTGGCGATTTAAACATTAGTTAAAAGTATAAGTATATAATTTGATGAGTTTACCCTTTCCTATTGGGGTATTTGGACTGAATATACCATTCATGGCACAGATCTTCTCAAGATCAAACTCTTTGAATTTGCCGCAAATGTCTTGAATGGTTTGAGATTCATAATCTGTGATAAAATAAAAGAATCCCAGAGGCCCGGCCTTAACCGGTAAAACTTGAGTAGAGCTTTGATAGATTTTTAATTTTCTGCCACCTTTCACTTTAGTGGATTTCAAACCATTCCACTTTTTCAATTGAGAAACACTGACACCATAAATAGAAGCAACCTGAACCAAACTCTGTCCTTTTTTTACTGTGTGATAAACAACTTTACTGTCTTGTTTGATGTATGCATTGGGATCAAAGGCATTAGCACTGACAGAATACACACTGTCTTGCCATTCTGCCAATTGCATGGCTTTTTTGTATGGCAAAACCACTTTCTTGTTTTCTATGTTTTCAGGAATAAAACCGTTTTTGTATACACTGTTCCATTCTATTTGTTCATTTTCACTGATGTTGACCAAGGCACAAACATATTTCATGTCTACAGGGCAGCAGAGATACACCGGCACCAATGTTTCATGAGCTCTTAATATGTCGTAAGACTCATCTACAGGTGGCGAATAAGTCATTAAAAATGCAGTGGCTAAAAACTTAGGTACATAGTTTTGAGTTTCCTTAGGCAGGTATTTTCTAATCTCCCAGAATGTGCGCTTTCCACCTGAATTTCTTATGGCTTTGTTGACATTCCCGGGACCACCATTGTATGCAGACAAGGCCAAAAGCCAATCTCCATATAATTTGTACATGCTTAGAAGGTAATCACAGGCTTTTTCAGTGCTTTTGTAAATGTCTTTTCTTTCATCCAATTCAGAATCAATGGTAAGATCCATCATTCGTCCGGTTGCCGGCATAAACTGCCAAAGTCCGGTTGCACCGCACCAACTTACCGCATTTGTACTTAATAAAGATTCTACAATCGACAAGTATTTGATTTCATCCGGCATCTGTTTTTTATCCAATACTTCTTCAAATACCCTGAAGTACAAATTCTTCCTGTTACAAGCTTTGAATAAAAATGAGCTTGCAGGATCTTTCATGTAATTCATTTGAGTTCTTACAACAGCATCCAATTTAAAGGGAATGGTGGTTCCCATATTTGTTACCAATTGATTGAACCTTTCTTCGCTGATGTTTTTAATTTCATCGGCACTGAGATATGCCATCGGTTTACCAATGGTAGACTCCATGAAAAGGTGGGTCAGACTATCGATCCTGCTGATGCTGTTTTCTTGCGAAAACAAGCTGCTGGAAATGAAGATCAGACAGAAAGAGAGCAATACATTTTTTTTATTCATTCGCTGGTGAGCAAAAAGCCTTGCAAAGCTACAAGACACGAACGCAAAAAACAATGTTTTTATTGTCATTTTCCCTTGAAATTCGTCATGAAATTCCTTAATTTTGTACAAACGCGGAGAATATATGTCTGACAATAAAAAAGGGCTGGTCACTTTCAACGATTTGGCAAAAGAAGCTTTTGCAATGCAGCCACTCGAAATGGCGGCCCCTCTTAAAAAAGGAAATACAGGACTTTTCATCGGCATCCCCAGAGAGATCACTTCTCAAGAAAACCGCGTTCCATTATCCCCTTCCTCAATTGAATTCTTAGTTCACAATGGACATGAGATCGTTATTGAATCGAAAGCCGGTGCCGCAAGTAATTTCAGTGACGAAAGATTCAGTGAAGCAGGTGCACGCATCGTGCATTCACATGAAGAGATTTTCAAAGCCGACATCATATTGAAAATTGAGCCCCCAACAGATGCAGAAATTGAATTGATGCGTCCTGAACAATTGCTCATCTCGGCTTTGCAACTGGACCAAATCAACCCGGTGACGCTCAATAAACTTTTATTGAAAAGAGTAAATGCTGTAGCGTATGAATTTCTTCAAGATGACTCGGGTTCATTTCCTATTATTCGGGCAATGAGCGAAATGGCTGGTCATGCTTCCATATTACTGGCATCCGAATACCTCAACAACGCCAATATTGGAAAAGGAGAATTACTCGGTGGTTTCACAGGCATCCCTCCTACTCAAATTGTTGTCATTGGCGCCGGAGCTGTAGGTGAATATGCATGCAAAGCAGCTGTTGGCCTTGGAGCAAATGTAAAAGTATTCGACAATGAACTTTACCGTTTAAGACGATTGCAAGACAATTTAAGTGGTAAAATTTTCACCTCGACCATACAACCCAATATTTTAGCAGAAGCCCTCAGAAACTGTGATGTAGCCATTGGCGCACTGCGCGGAGAACAAGGCAGAAGCCCTGTGGTGGTGACTGAAAAAATGGTGAGTCAAATGAAACCCAACAGCATCATCATTGATGTGAGCATAGATCAAGGGGGCGTTTTCGAAACTTCAGAAATCACCAATCATAAAAATCCAATTTATAAGAAACACGATGTCATTCACTATTGTGTTCCTAATATAACTGCCAGAGTTTCAAGAACAGCAAGTTATGCGTTAAGCAATATCTTCACTCCACTTTTGAATGACATGTCAAATTATGGTGGCTTTCACGATCTGATAAAGATTGCCAAAGGGTTTAGGCATGGTGTTTACATATACAAAGGTCACTTGGTTAATGACTCATTGGCCCGTAAGTTTGGCATGAAATACAAAGATTTGAATCTGTTGCTGAATCTATTTTAAACAATACACTTAGAAAAAAGTGTAAGAAAAGTTACCGATTAAGATTTCTTTACTTGATCCAACAAAACAATGGTTCCGGAGATTTTATCATGAAATGCTCTGCGATGGGGATCTGTACTAACAGTAAGGAATGAGATCCAACCTAAAAATATTTTTATTGTGGCTCTGAAATAAGCCTGACCAAATCTAATTTTCTTAGCAGGTTCCTCAAATTGTCTGATTTTCATTCCCATGGTTCTATAACCGATTGTTCCTCCTGTCATATAGCCAAACGGTTCGTAAATCAACAGTATCGCAAAAAACAATAGAATTTTTAAACCAATATAGCCGGACTCCGCATTTTCAGGAATCAAGCTGCTAATCCCAATAACACCTGCAACAACTATCCAGAAGTCAAAAAACAAGGCTTGAACCCTGTTCATAATGGATGGAAATACAACTTCATCAGGCATGTCAACGTCCTGCATATCTTCAATAGTCATAATAATCAACGAAAGTAATTTGAATCAAACTCAAAACCTTCAAAAAAAGACTTTTAGTTTCCACAACTTACTCATGCAGTATCCACAAGACTTCTAAATTTTCGACCAGACTTTCATACTTACCTTTGCCCATAAGGGACTTGTAATTTTCGGTCAATTTGTTCAAACATTTTCGGACCTCTACAGACATTCGAATTCCTTTAGCAGAGAGCAGTACGATACTCGAGCGGCGATCTTCTTTGTTCACCTGATTTTTAATCAATCCAAGACTGGTCATTTCAGCAAGTAACTTACTGATCGCTTGTTTTGAGACCCCACAATCTTCTGCAATTCTAACGGTGGTGCTTCCTTCATTATAAAGCAATAAAAAGATGGGCAGATAAGAGGATTTAAATGACTTATAACCCCTGTAATGAACCTCAGCTTCTATTTGTGAATCAAGCTTGCGTCTCAATTTGGAAACCAAGATGATCAAATTGTGAAAGTTGAGATTGGGGTTCTGAGGACGTGCCATATTTAGTGTGTGTTTTTATTAGTTATTAATTATATGAACATCAACGGTTCATGATAGATTCAATTTCATCCACCTCCAGTGGCATTTTAATTTCATCCATTAAATCTATAGGTCCGTTGTTGGTGATTAAAATATTGTTCTCAAGACGTATGCCAATTCCTTCTTCTTTGATATAAATGCCAGGTTCACAGGTAAACAGCATACCGGCTTTCATCGGTTCATACCTCATTCCTACATCGTGAACATCTATTCCAAGAAAATGGCTTGTGCCATGCATGTAATACCTTTTAAATGCCGGCCATGAAGGATCTTCATTTTTAATATCGTCCATGGTAAGTAAGCCCAGGTCTACCAGTTCTTTCTCCATCAATTCCTTGCAAACTCTGTTGTGGTATTCCATCAATAAAGTTCCCGGAACCAACATTTTGGTTGCCTGACGCATTACCCTTAACACTGCATTGTACACATCTTTTTGACGTTTGGTGAATTTACCATTAACAGGCAGTACCCTGGTCATATCACTGGCGTAATTGGCATAATCAACACCACAATCTACCAGCAACAAATCCCCGTCTTTACATGGTTTATTGTTTTCGACATAATGCAAAACACATGCGCTTTCTCCACTTGCTACTATTGGATGGAAAGAGTGACCTGTTGCTGCATTTCGAATGTATTCATGTATCAACTCAGCTTCCACTTCATACTCCATTACACCGGGCTTTACAAAACCCAGTATTCTCTCAAATCCTTTTTTAGAAATTGAGATCGCATGTTTGGTGAGCTCCATCTCTAATTCGCTTTTCACGCTTCTCAAACGCTGTAAAATTGGAGCTGCCCTGTGATAAACATGCAGAGGAAACTGTTCTTTTATTTCTCTTACAAAATCCAAGTCACTATAAGGTGCATGGTAGCTGAAACGATCATTTTCATTTAAGGTAAGGTATATTGAAGAAGCGTAATTGATCTTAGATCTGATGACAGATTTGAAAACATCGTTCCAAAATATTGAATTTATACCCGAAGCTTTATATGCCTCTTCTTTGGTGTATTTATGACCCTCCCACACAGCGATGGTTTCATTAGTTTGCTTTAAAAACAAACACTCTCTAAAACCTTCCTCGGCACAGTCAGGATACAAAACCAATATGGTATCTTCCTGATCAATTCCTGTCAACCAAAACAAATCTGAATGTTGTTTGAAATCCATGGTGGCATCACCGTTTCTTACATATTCATAATTACTCCTAAAAATGGCTATACTATTTGGAGCCATTTGTGCGGTAAATTTGGCTCTATTTTCTTTAAACAAACGGTTGTCAATACTGCGATATTTCATAAAATCTAAGCGAAGGTAATTATTTTTTGGTAAATCAAACTATACTAATTTACAGAAGATTATCTTTGTCCAAACGAAGCTCAAAGTCCCATTATGCCCAAATTCAAATTTCTATTTAGATTTTCAATTTTGTCATGCACATTGACTTTATTGGTCAACTCGCTCTACTCACACCAATTCAGAAGGATTGCATCTAATTCAACAAATATTCATTACAACAATATTTGTTGCAATGAGAATAATAATTTTAACAATAAAAATATATTTGAAAAACACTGGATAGAATTGGATCTTTACTCATTTTACAAAACTAACCTTTCAATTTACCAAGGAATTTGTTTAAAGATTTATGATTCCTGCGGCAAAGCATTCAAAGCGACTAATGTTCACCCGAAAGCAATAAAACTTCTATTCGAAATGGATTACTACTTTGATCCATACATCAACCCCAAAGAACCTTATTATTCTATACAGTCATACAATGATGATGATCCATTGACACAGAAATACTATGGATTCTACTTTACTGATCATCAATTGGGCGTTCAGCTGTTCTATCAAACCGACACATTGTGGTTTGAGTGGGAAGAAGTTAAGAAAACATTAACAGAAAAGGAAATATTTATATTAGAGGTAATGAGAAAGTCCGGCTACACACAATTCAACGACTTAATTTATCTTTCAGATACCATTCGAAATGAAATGAACTTATTTGCTCAAAAAAAATTTACTCAGCCAACCTCTATCAAACCTGAAACTGTGCAAAACTCTAAAATTCAATACAATCAATACAATATAAGATGCGACTGGATTGATACAACATCTGTTATTTTACCTGAAAATTACTTTACTCATCTCGAATTTGAAATAAACAGCAGTTCATTGGGTTTAGGTGTGATCATAGACACAGAAAACAAATTCATCACCGATGGTTTATACTACTTTGGAACCAAACAACAATTTTATGCCATAAATGAATCCTTGGTAGTGTTTGGAGTAATAGTACCCATAGAATACTTGGATGAAGTCATTAATAGAAATCTATGAAATGTAAATTGAAAAAAAACTTCAAAACACTTCTTGTTTTCTGTGCAATCTGCTCAACAATAATTCCCTGTGAGGCACAAACAAAACACATCAGCATAGGCATTCATGAAATCAAAGAATGGACTAATTTTCAGCACCAAAAACTGAGTTCAGATCTTTGTCTTATGATAGACAGCGGCAAATTAATACCTGTCAACATAAACAAAGACAGTGCAATTAAACTATTAAATTTTCAGACAAAGAACAATTCAGACAACAAAGACAGTTTATCGCCCATTCTGACTGACTTAAAAACCCTTTTGATCACTAAACAAAATGGCAATATATCTGTGCAGTCCACCCAAAATGCAGTACCTGTTATTTTCAACGAAAGCGATTGGAACAAGTTCATATTTTCAAATGAATCTCGTCAACTTTTTTGGCACTTTTTCTTTGATGACATTTATTTGAATTCTGAATCCTTCTCACATAAAACAGAAGAATTAATTAAACAGCTATTAGTCAAATTGATTACTGATATCAACAAGGGAGAAGAGGTCTTTAAAGACCAACAATTCACACAGGCAATAGACAAATCTGTAGATCTACCGGCAAAAGCACTGATCATCATGTATATCAGTACAGATTCTGATGACCCTACAATTGGTTATGATTCAACATACACAGTTGATGCTATGCAAAACATTCTTAAAGAAAACACTTTCAGTGAATTGAAATTCATTCTGACTACGAAGAATTTAAAAACTCAAGTTGCGGGCATGGGTTTCAACACGTTATACATTAAACACAATGCCATCATTTCTTACAATGCATTTGAAAAAAGGTTAATGAATGTCTTAATCGGATTTGTCCTTTCAAATTGGTAGAAGTTAAAAATCAAACCGACACCGGATTGTTATTAACCGAAAGGATATTGCCATCTTTCATGACCAGTTTTCTGTCGGCCATATCAGCAAAATCTTCGTTGTGGGTCACAATAACAAAAGAGGTTCCGAAATCATCTCTTAGTTTTAGAAACAATTTGTGCAGCTCGGTTGCATTTCGACTGTCGAGGTTACCACTGGGTTCATCTGCAAACACTACTTTGGGTTGGTTCATAATGGCGCGAGCAACTGCGCATCTTTGTTGTTCACCTCCTGAAAGTTCATTGGGTTTATGAGTGAGTCGATGAGAAAGTCCAAGATAATCGAGCAATTCGGCAGCGCGTTTTTCTGATTCTGCTTTCGATTTACCTGCAATAAAAGCCGGCATGCAAACATTTTCAAGACAAGTAAATTCCGGAAGCAGTTGATGAAATTGAAAAATAAACCCAATGTTTTTATTTCTAAAATCAGCCTTGGCCTTTTGTTTCAGGGTCGATACATCAATGCTGTCATAAGCAACCAGACCTGAACTTGGAGAATCGAGAGTCCCTAAAATTTGAAGAAGAGTAGTTTTGCCGGCACCTGAGTCACCAACTATAGAAACTATTTCTTTATCAGCTACAGTTACATCAATACCTTTTAAAACTTGGAGTTGACCGTAGTATTTAACGATATTCTCAGCTTTTATCATTGCTTGCGAAATTGATTCATATTTTATTCATATCAAAACAATATTTTTCCTTAATTTCGCCCCGTTTTATACCAGAACAATATTAGATTCAATGAATATTCACGAATATCAAGCCAAACAAATCCTCAAATCTTATGGAGTAGCCATTCAAGAGGGTATCGTTGCAGACTCACCTGAAGGTGCAGTACAGGCAGCAAAAGACATTCAGTCTCAAACCGGAAGCTCATGGGTAGTGGTTAAAGCCCAGATTCACGCAGGTGGAAGAGGAAAAGGTAAGATCGTAGGCAGCGAACAAAGAGGTGTTACTGTTGCAAAATCTCTAGATGATGTGAACAATATCGCCAACAACATGCTTGGAAAAACTTTAGTGACCATTCAAACCGGACCTAAAGGAAAAACTGTCAATAAAATATTGGTTGCACAAGATGTCTTCTATCCAGGAGCAAGCGAACCAAAAGAATATTACATGAGTGTATTGCTCGATAGAGCAAAAGGACAAAACGTGATCATTTACACCACTGAAGGTGGAATGGACATTGAAGAAGTTGCTGAGCACACACCTGAAAAGATCCACAGAGAGTGGGTTGATCCTAAAATCGGATTCCAAGGCTTCCAAGCCAGAAAAATCGCTTTCAATTTGGGCTTGACCGGCACTGCTGAAAAAGAAATGGAAAAATTCGTTACAGCCCTTTACAGAGCTTACGAAGAAACCGATAGCGCCATGTTTGAAATCAACCCTGTATTGAAAACTTCAGATGATAAGATCATCGCGGTGGATGCAAAAGTTGATCTTGACGAGAACGCTCTATACAGACATAAAGATTACGAAGCACTTAGAGACGAGAGCGAAGAAGATCCAACTGAAGTAGAGGCTAAAAAATTCAACCTCAACTATGTGAAATTGGATGGCAACGTAGGTTGTATGGTGAATGGCGCCGGATTGGCAATGGCCACTATGGACATCATCAAATTGAGCGGTGGTGAACCGGCTAACTTCTTAGACGTTGGAGGTACTGCTAACGCTGAAACAGTAGAAGCAGGTTTCAAAATCATCCTCAGCGATCCAAATGTAAAAGCTATTTTGATCAACATCTTTGGTGGTATCGTAAGATGCGACAGGGTTGCTCAAGGTGTAGTTGATGCCTACAAAAAAATGGGTAATATCCATGTACCTATCATTGTAAGATTGCAAGGAACAAATGCAGAAGAAGCTAAGAAATTGATCGACGAAAGTGGCTTGGAAGTAAAATCTGCAATATTATTAAAAGAAGCAGCTGAGCAAGTTAAGGCAGTTTTAGCTTAAAAATATTTGTTTTTAAGAAATTTTAGCTAAAATAGCGGCAATTAAATCAACGCAATTATGAGTATCATAAAAGAATTTAAAGAGTTCATCAACAAAGGCAACGTAGTTGACCTTGCTGTAGCGGTCATTTTAGGTGGTGCTTTTGGCAACATTGTCACTTCCTTGGTAGATGATGTGATCATGCCTTTCATCGCTTTCTTTGGAGGCTTCGAAAACATTGAACAATTGAAGGCGGGACCATTCACTTACGGAAAATTCGTTGCTGCCGTTTTCAAATTCCTCATCATCGCATTTGTATTGTTTTTGATTGTCAAACTCATGAACAAAGCCAAAGAGAAAATTTAAATTTATTTCAAATATCAGTCAATTAATGCCGGACATTGTTCCGGCATTTTTTTAATTAAAAAATTCCCGGGAATCAACCTATTAATAATCAACATGAGACATTCAATTTTAATCATCGCACTCAGTTTGTTCTGTTCAACAGCATTTGCTCAAAACAACGATGAAGACATTAAAAAGAAAGCCGCAGAAGGCAATGGCATCAAAGACTTAAAAGACACCGGCTGGGTAAGAGGTGGATTTTTTAGTACCAATATTTCAAACACCTCGTTTTCGAATTGGTCACAAGGCGGTGTGAGTTCAAGCGCATTGGTCGCTACTTCAAGTTTATTCGCCATCTACAGAGACAAAGCGGGTAAACAAATCTGGGAAAACTATCTCGACTTAGCTTATGGCTTAGTGAGAAATGGTAAAAACAGAATAGATGATCCTGATAATGCAGGACAAAGCATTAAAAATCCATTCATTAAAAACGAAGACAAGTTTGTTTTTCTCTCCAAATACGGAAGAAAGATAAATGACAAACTGAACTATTCAGCACTGTTCAGTTTGAATACGCAAATGTTTCCGGGCTTTGATGCAGCTGATGTTTTGAATCGTCAACAACACATTTCCAATTTCTTAGCTCAAGGTTTCGGTTACCTTTCTGTGGGAATAGATTACAAACCCAAAAAATACCTTTCCATCTATTTTTCTCCAATTACGGCTAAATACACCATCGTAAGAGAGCATCGATTGGCAGATCTGGGATTATACGGTATGAAGCCTGCAACCTACGACACTACAGGTTTATACTTAGGCAATCAGCCAAGAAAACTTACCGATGGTCAAACATTCAGAAAAGAGCTAGGTTGGTACCTCAACATATTGTTCAATAAAGACGTTGCCAAAAACATTGGTTATCAATCGAGGTTAGAGTTTTTCCA
>DASWYG010000113.1:0-1772 GCA_036405075.1 Bacteroidia bacterium
TCTTCAAAAAATTTGCACAAGACCTCTTCAAAAGTGAAGAAATCGATACCACCGAACCACTTTCACCTGGGGGACTTTATCGCAGCAAGGAGGTGTAGTATTCTTTGATTCAGCATTAACCTGATATCCCTGCGCTTTCGCCTTTTTCCAGTTCGTGCGTTCATTATTCAATATATTCCGTTTTTGGCTTTTGCTGAGGCAAAGTTATACCTCGGTTAGCAAGGCCATGCCGTCCGAATTTGAACAAATGAAATTTCCCCCACAGGTAGTATTTTTCTCAAAAAGTCTTGCCTTCCACGGTCTCTGCACAAATTTTTTGTCTCTATCAAAAGCCAAAATGAAACGCATGCCAACGGAGCGACATATCAACCCCTAAAAATAGAATTATGCCATTCAATATATTGTTGATTAGGTTTATCAACTTCTTTTCCAGGAAGGTACAATAATTCTTTGCCATGATATTGGTAGTACTCCCGCCGGTTTTCAAATTCTTCTTTGATCGCCTTGCTAATTTCAACTTTATAATCTTTTGTAATGGTGATATATCCCGTATCAAACAATTTATGCATATCAGATCGAAGGAGTATGCCATTAGAAATATTATGTGGTCCTTGTTCGTTGTAAGGCTTAATATGCGCTGCATCCAAAACTGGCAAGGTTTTCTCACCACTTATTGAGCATCTACGGCTATATGCATCTGTTACCAGGACCCTAAAGGCACTCTGTCCAATTCGAACTTTCTGTAAAACCGACTTGCCGTAACCTGGCCAATCCGACTCTTTTGAGATAAACTGATTTTCTGTGAATACTGGATTTGAAGGAAGATACTTTTGGAGCGTGTTGTTGATCTGCGTCCAAAGTTCACTTCCTGTTACTGCGGTATCAAAGCCCTTTCCCTGAACAATACCGGTTCTACTCATAAATTGATCAACAGGAATCCAATCTTGGGTTTCAAAAAATATTGGATTAGTCAAAACGATGCAGCCGATAGTTGGATTTGAGTTTTCTTTGTCTGTCCGATAGGAAAGGATTGACCTTTTGAATTCATTAAAGGACGCACACCCATTTTTCTCACCAAAAACATCCCAAGCCATATTGAGCGGGAGAAAAGTATGACTTGAGAAGAATCCAAGCCCACCAATAACATGGTAGGGCCTTTTTAATTTAAACAGAAACGGTTCTCCTGGTTGAAGATATTTAAAAGCTGAGTTTCCTCCTGGTTGCCAAAAATTGACATCTTCAGGTGATATTCTGCTTAAATAATTGAACCAACTATTATCAGTCGCTCCTGCGTAAAACTTCATCAAGTTTTGTTTTTCTAAAAGTAAGATAAAATTGATACAGTGTTCTTATGCGAGAGTTTGAAATTCCAGTCTTATAGAACCGTTCATGCTGATGTAATAATTTATATTTTCAGATAGACCATTTCATCCACATATAAAACTATGCTGCATTTACTAGCAGTTGCGACCAGTCTAAATTCCACAATCATTGCTTGAGCATTTTTCTCAAGGACTTATAGCTCAACACATCATGCCTTATAGCTCAAAATCTTATTTGAGAGACCTATCTTTCCTTTGCGGATGAGAAGGCCTGAATAGTTTTGTGCCAATTATAATTTTAGCACTGATACTTATTATAATTTAAATACATACTGTTATTATAATTTTAATACGTACATTTATTATAATATTACAACATATCTAAATACTGGATATTAAGAAAAGCCAAAATGTCAACACCGGCCGAGAAATTAGCAGAGGCGCTTAAAG